>JAZUGZ010000083.1:0-11546 GCA_045641425.1 Candidatus Fimenecus sp. | reverse complement strand
AAGCAGGTGTGAACGCTGGTGCAAATGTTGTTGAATTCGATTTAAGATTCAAAAAAAATGGCGACCCAGTGCTTTCACACAATGACCCTTGTGAAGATGCAGTTAGTTTAGACGATGCATTTTATTTTCTTTCAAAGCATAAAAACATAAAGGCAAATGTTGACGTGAAAACAACATCTAACCTTGGCATAGTTAATGAATATGCTGAAAAATATGGCGTAACAAGTCAAATCTTTTTCACAGGTATTTTCTCAAAAGATGTTTCAGCGGTTGAGCGTCTTTGTCCGCAAATTCCATATTTTCTTAACTACCCTGTAAACGCTTGTGGCAATACTGATACAGCTTATATTTCACATATAATTGAAACAGTTGAAAATTGTGGAGCAATCGGCATAAATATGAATTACAAGGGTGCGTCTAAAGAGCTTGTTGATGCATTTCACGATGCTGGCCTTTTAGTTTCACTTTGGACCGTTAATAGCGAGTTGAACCTTTGTAAGATGCTAAAACTTTTGCCTGACAACATCACAACAAAGGCTCCTGACAAATTAGTAAAGCTTTTGGGAAAACATTCCTAAAAAGCAATGTGAAAAAATTGTCAAATTTTATTGACTTTTTGTCATTTTTCATTTATAGTTATTCCATACCAAATAGGGCTGGAGAAACTTCCGAAGCCCAACTATATCTATCGGTTGGAAAGGGGCTGCTAATTGAAAAACAATCAGAGTATCATCGATTTGCAGAACATAAGCGTCAGCTTTGACGAACAGAAAATTTTGAATAACATTAACCTTCAAATTCATGACGGTGAATTTGTCACGTTTTTAGGCCCTTCTGGTTGCGGTAAAACCACAACCTTAAGAATTATTGCAGGCTTTTTAGAACCTGACGAAGGCAACGTTATTTTTGAGGGACAAAATATTAATGGTGTTCCCGCATATAAAAGGCAGGTTAACACCATTTTTCAGCGTTATGCACTTTTTCCGCATTTGAATGTTTATGAAAACATTGCATTTGGCCTTCGTCTTAAAAAAATGAAAGAAAAAGATATTCAAGCAAAGGTTAAAGAGATGCTTGAACTTGTTAACCTTAAGGGCTTTGGCTCAAGAAATATCAATTCTCTTTCAGGTGGTCAGCAACAGCGTGTTGCTATCGCAAGAGCGTTGGCTGTTAACCCACGCGTTGTTTTACTTGATGAGCCACTTGGCGCTCTTGACTTAAAACTTCGTAAGGATATGCAGTTTGAACTTAAGAACATTCAGCAGAAACTTGGCATAACGTTTATTTATGTTACTCACGACCAAGAAGAAGCACTTTCAATGTCTGACACCATTGTTGTAATGAACAATGGCGAAATTCAGCATATTGGCACACCAACAGACGTTTACAACGAGCCTAAAAATGCTTTCGTTGCAGACTTCATTGGCGAAAGTAATATTCTTGATGGTATTATGCGTGAGGACTTTAACGTTGAGTTTGAGGGAATGCGCTTTAAGTGTGTTGATAAAGGATTTGCACCTAATGAGCCTGTTGACGTTGTAATTCGACCAGAAGATATCGACTTGGTTTCTGCTGATGAAGGTATGCTTAAAGGCGAAGTTACTTCGGTTACATTTAAGGGCGTTCATTATGAAATAATTGTTGACATTAACGGCTTTAAGTGGATGATTCAAACTACTGAAAAAGCCGAGGCAGGCGATATTATTGGAATTTCAATTAAGCCTGACGAAATGCACATTATGAAAAAATCTGAATACTCAGGACTTTATGGCGACTATAGCTCATTTAGTGAAGAGTTTGACGAACTTTCAGACCCAACAGCAAGCGACGAAGATGCGGAGGTTTAATTATGAAAAAAACCTCCTTTGTAAATAAAATTATAAATGCGCCTTATGTTTTGTGGTCAGCAATTTTTATTATTGCTCCGCTTATAATGGTTCTTTACTATGCATTTACAAATGCTGAGGGTGCATTTACACTTGAAAATATTAAAGGCATTGGCGACTACGCAAGTACATTTATTTTGTCAGTAGGCTACGGCGCTATTGCAACTGTAATTTGCCTTATTATTTCTTACCCATTTGCATATTTTTTGGCACATTCAGGTGCTTCTTTTCAAAGAATGTCAGTAATGCTTGTAATGCTTCCAATGTGGATGAGCTTCCTTATCCGCACTTATTCTTGGATGACAATTCTTGGTGAATCAGGTGTTATTAACTCATTTTTAGGCCTTTTTGGAATTGAGCCATTAGGTCTTCTTAATACACCTGCTGCGGTTATTCTTGGTATGGTTTATAATTTCTTACCATATATGATTTTACCGCTTTACACAGTTATTTCTAAAATGGATAATTCACTTATTGAGGCGGCTCACGACCTTGGTTGTAGTAAACTTCAGTGTCTTAAAAAGGTTATCTTACCACTTTCAATTCCTGGAATTGTAAGCGGTACTACAATGGTTTTTGTTCCATCAGTTAGTACTTTTTACATCACTCAAAAGCTTGGCGGTGGCCAAATTAACTTAATAGGCGATATTATCGAAAGTCAGTTCCAAACAGCATATAACTATAACCTTGGTGCTGCACTTTCACTTGTCTTAATGGTAATGATTTTAATATGCCTTGGCGTACTTAATTACTTTACCGACAGTGACGACGACGGAGGTGTTTTGATATGACAAAGACCTCAAAACTTGCAAAAGTTTACAT
The DNA here is from genome assembly GCA_045641425.1 of Candidatus Fimenecus sp. Taxonomy (GTDB): domain Bacteria; phylum Bacillota; class Clostridia; order Oscillospirales; family Acutalibacteraceae; genus Fimenecus. The sequence continues at coordinate 8,838 of JAZUGZ010000083.1, read as the reverse complement.
TTCGCTTGTTTTTCTCTTCTTATATGCACCTATCATTGTAATGACAGTGTTTTCATTCAATGGTTCTACAAGTACATATATTATGGACGGCTTTTCACTTCAATGGTATCAAAAGCTTTTCCATGACAGCATTACAATGAACGCACTTAAAAACACTGTTGTTTTAGCTGTTATTTCTTCAATCATTTCAACAGTTCTTGGTTCACTTGCAGCTGTTGGTATTTACAATATGCAAAATAAATACTTAAAGTCATCACTTATGACCGTTACTAACATTCCAATGATGAACCCAGAAATAGTAACAGGTATTTCAATGATGCTTTTGTTTGTGTTTATTGGTAATTTGCTTGCACGTTCAAATGTGCTTGGATTTACAACAATTTTAATTGCACACGTAACATTCCAAATTCCTTATGTTCTTTTGTCGGTGCTTCCAAAGCTTCATCAAACAGACCCTCGAATTTACGAGGCTGCGCAAGACCTTGGCTGTCACCCAATTAAAGCATTTTTTAAGGTAGTATTTCCAGAAATTCAGCCAGGTATTGTTTCTGGTGCAATTATGGCATTTACACTTTCAATTGATGATTTCATCATCAGTTACTTTACAAATGGACCAGATTTCCAAACTCTCCCAATTCACATTTTCTCAATGACTAAAAAGAGAGTTAAGCCTGATATGTACGCTTTGTCAACAATCATTTTTGTTGCAATTTTTGTGCTTCTTATTCTTATGAATGTTGTTCAGTCACGTTCTGACAAAAAACAGCGTGAAGATAAGGGGGTAGACTAATGAAAAAGCTACTCTCCTTTACAATTTGCTTATGTATTTTACTTAGCATTTTTACTCTTCCTGCCTTTGCTTATGATTACATTGAGTTTTCTGACGAAGTTGTAGAATATTATAAGAATTTAGGTCTTAAAGGTACAACAATCAATGTTTATAACTGGGGCGAATATATTGACGATGAAGAAGTTGAAGTTGTAAAAGAATTTGAGCATTTAACTGGTGCTAAAGTAAACTATACAACTTTTGAGTCAAATGAAAATATGTACTCGAAGCTTTCAGGTGGTGGCGTTAGTTATGATGTTGTTGTTCCGTCTGACTACGCTATTGACAAGCTTTTAGCTGAGGGTATGCTTCAAAAAATTGACTTCAATAATGTTCCTAACTATGCAAAGTATTTTGACGAAGAAAAATACGGCTACAAGGTTGACACAGAGGTTAATGGCGAAAAGGTTTCTGATTATACTGTTATTTATAATATAGGTACTACCGTTCTTATTTATAATACAAAATACATTACCGAAAAGCCTGACAGTTGGGAAGTAATGCGTGACCCTAAATATGACGGCAAAGTGCTTATGTTTAATAACCCTCGTGATGCATTCGCAATCGCACAATTTGCACTTGGCCAGTCAATTAATAGCACAGACCCAAAAGAATGGGATGCGGCAGCTAATTGGCTTAAAGAGCAAAGAAAGTTAGTTCATCCAACTTATGTAATGGACGAAGTTTTCACAGCTATGGAAAGTGGCGACTATTGGATTGCCGCTTACTATGCAGGCGACTATGAGGTTATGTGTGAAAACAACGAAGACCTTGACTATGTTTTCCCAAAAGAGGGCGTTAACGACTTTTACGATGGATTTTGTATTCCAACATCTGCTCAAAATAAAAAAGGTGCAGAGGCTTTCATTAACTTTATGATGGAGCCTGAAATTGCCCTTGCAAATGCTGAGTATATTTGCTATGCAACACCTAATAAGGCTGTTATGGAAAATGAAGATTATTCACTTGCCGAGTCACTTGCAGTTTACCCAGAAAAGGGCGATATTGAACACTCTGAAGTTTTCTATGACCTTCCAAACGACACACTTCAATATATGAACACTCTTTGGACGAGGGTTAAAGGCGAAAATAATTCACAAATTATTTATGCAGTATTTTTAGTTTGCCTTATTTTAATTGCAATAGTAATTGTAGCAACAATAATTAAAAAGAAACGAATGAAAAAATATTATAACATTTAGCATTAGGCGGGGTAACCCGCCTAAAGTTTTAGAAAGGGGAGATTTTTACGGATTACAAAAAGAGTCATTTTTCTGACCTTGCTAACAGAGCTGCTCGTGGCAATTACACAGTGTTTTCAGAATTTTTAGGGCTTTTAGAGTTGTCTGAATTAAAGTCTTCTCGACTTGCAATTGTGCCAAAACTTTGGGGCGGATTTCAAGGTGCCGAAAGGGTAGTTGCTGGATTTGGCGAGTGCGAAAATTCGGATTTTCCAATTTCTTGCATTGAAATAAAACCCCTTAATAAAAAGTTTGCAGACGAGCTTTCTCATAGGGACTTTTTAGGCTCTTTAATGGGGCTTGGAATAAAGCGTGAAACATTGGGCGATATAATTATAAATAATAATTGCGGTTACCTTTTTTGCCTTGACACAATAGCACGGTATATTGTAGATAATTTGCGTGAAATAAAACACACAACCGTTACAGCTGAAATTTTAAGCGATATTCCCGAAACGGCAATTCCTTTACCACAACCCCAAGAGCATATTGTGTCGTCTTTACGACTTGATGTACTTGTGGCGTCTGTCTTTAACTTGTCAAGAAACAAGGCAAATGAGCTTTTTCAAAAAGACAGGGTCTTCGTTGACGGAGCATTAAAAAATGCTTCTTACAGCGTTAAAAATGGCGAGAGCATTACGGTTCGTGGCTTTGGCAAATTTGTTTATGTAGAAACACTTCGTAAAACTAAAAAAGATAGATTAGTTATTGAACTTAAAATTTATAAATAGGAGGAAGAAAAATGCAACGATGTATAATAATTGGCGGAGCAGATATTGAAAATTACGACTTTTTGTGTGCAGTTCTTAAAGCAGATGATTACTTTATTTATTGCGATAGTGGTCTTAAACATCGAAAAAAATTAGGCTTTGAGCCAAATTTAATTATTGGCGACTTTGACTCATTTCAAAACCCCAATGAAAATATTGAAACAATAGTTCTTCCTACTGTTAAAGATGATACTGACACAGTTTTTGCAATGAAGGAAGCACTAAAACGAGGGTTTGACGATTTTGTTTTAATTGGTGTAATTGGTGGCAGACTTGACCACACACTTGGCAATGTTTCAATTCTTCTAAATCTTTATAAGATCGGCAAAAAAGCTTTGATAATTGACAATTTTTCCGAAATGCAAATAGTAGGTAGTGAAAAGACTTTTGTTGACGACTCGTACCCGTTCTTTTCTCTTGTTAATATCACAGGAAATGCAAAAGGAATTACAATTAAAAATGCAAAATATGAACTTTCAAATGCCGAAATAACTCCTGAATATCAGTACGGAGTTAGCAACGAACCATTAAAGGGAAAAATAACTGAAATTTCAGTTAAAGATGGCGAACTGCTTTTAATTAAAGATAGATAAATTTGCAAAAATAAACTGTCCTAATTTTATAGCTTTTATTAGGCCAGTTTTTTTATATATTTTTTTGTGACATTTTACGTTTTTTGCCACTACCTTACAAAGCCAATACAATGGCAAAGAGGAAGGAGGGTTTGTCTTGTCTGCAAATAGCGTTAAAAATAAAGCTGACAAATTATTAGATGAATATTGTCAAAATTTCAAAACAAGTCTTTATAAATATGCATATTTAAGAACAGGGCATGACAAAGACGCGGCAGAAGATTGTGTTCAAGAAGCATTTATGGTCATTTATAAGCGTCTGTGTAAGGGCGAAGAGTTTGAACAACCGAAAGCATTTCTTTACAGAACACTTGATAATTTTGTTAAGGAGCATAACAAACGTGTTGAAAAGCAAAAACGAATAAATGAAAGTGTTACTAATGAAACCACAACCTTTGAATTGCCAATTCTTACAGAACTTGATGAACAAAGCGAAAATGAAATCATAAGAATTGTTTTTAATGCAATGCAGGAAAGGGACAAAGTAATTTACAGGCGGCGTTACATAGACAAATGCTCTGTTGGCGATATAGCTAAAGAATACGGATTATCTGTTTCGGCAGTTACAACAAGACTTTATAGAATAAGGCAAAAAGCAGAAGAAATAATTACATCTGAACTTGAAGAAAGGGGGATTTTCAATGGCTGACACAAAAGTATTAGAACTTGTTAATGAGAAAAATTTTGTTAATATTATAAAGAATGAGCTTTATTCACTTATTGATGAAGAAATGCAAAAAGAAGAAATGGATTGCGAATTTGTTGATGAACTTGTAAATGCCATTGAAGCTTTAGAGGCTTTAGAAAATGAAGAGTCTAAAGTTATAATTCCATTGTTATTTGCAGATGGCACAATTCTTTCAAAGAAAATTCGAAATAAAGTAAATGGTAGAAAAGCATTTATGAAAATAACTGCTGTGGCAGCAGCATTTGCTATTTTGATTTCAGGTGCAAATCAAATTCCAGCAAAAGACGGAAAAAGCATTTTAGTATATGCTATGGATGCGCTTGTGGAAGATGTTGGCAGAATTTTTGGCGTAAAATCTCTTGTAGAAGAGGATGACGACAACAATCTTAAAGACCAAATAGAAGAACAACAAACTCAAAACTTTGACTTGGAAAATTCTGAAAGCACGACAGAAAATCAAGTTACAAACTTTGAACCAGAAAAAATTCCAACTGTAAATAAGCCCGTTCAAAAAACTGAAAGCAACACAAATGAAATAGCTACAAAGCCTGAGCGTGAGCTTCAGTCAATTGAGCTTGTAACAAGTGAAAGCTTTAAGACAGCTTACCTTTGGAAAGAAGAACTTGACCTTACTGGGCTTACTATTTATGCGTTGTATTCTGATGATAGCCGAGTTGAAATATCAAAAGATAAGTGTGAATTTTCTGGCTTTAACTCCCTTAAAGTTGGGGATCAGATTGTTACAGTTAGCTTTAGTGGTCTTACTGCAACCTTTAAGGTAACTGTTTCAAAAACAGAGCAGAATAATGCTGTAACGAGAACAATTACAAATGTGGAATGTTCAACAAAGGGTAAAGAAGCTTTTGCACCAAAGGATTCTCAAAACCCTGCTTTGTCTGGTGGTGTTAAATATCGCTATGTTTATTCAGACGGAACATTTTCAGATTGGAAAACTTGTAAAGATGCAGAGCTTGTTTCTGAATATGATGCCGAGCTTTTGAATGAACCACAGGAACTCACTTACAAAGCACCAAATGGAATGACTTTTAAGGTTACAATAGTTTTATATGATAATACTGTTAATGAAGAAAAGACAGTTAAATCGTTAGAGGTTTATGATGTTCCAGTTGCCTTTAAGGAATTTATAAATTATGAAGGATTTTATACTTATGTTAATAGCGATTGCGATTTTTCACAATTTGAGATTAAGGTAACTTATACTGATAATAAAAGTGAAGTAAAAAAATTAAGCGATGGTGAAATACAAGCGTTTGGCACAATGACAACTGACCGTCCATCACCTTGGTCTGGTTATAAAATTACCTTTGCTTATGGTAATGCACAAACTACTTTTAGATATGATGTAATTATTAAACCTGAAATACAGTATTATTCCTTTGAAGAAGGTATATGGGAATGTTACTATGTGAATGATGCACCAGCAGAAATTGACACAACTGGGTTTGTAAAAGCAAAAATGAAAGATAGAAATGAAGAAATATATCTTGATGTTGAAGCGAGAGGCTACGACCCAAATAAAATTGGATATATAGAGTTAGAGCTTTATTATGAGGGCGAATATCTTGGACAATACATAGCAGGTTATATTTATGGCGATACCGGTTATGCTGTATGTGCAAGACCAATCACTGAATATGTTTCAAGTTCGCACACCGATCATACTCCAAGTACAGTTTATAGACCACGTATTGTAACACACAAATGTATTGGTAATGGAAAATTTGAAACTTATGGCGATATCAAACAAAATTTGGATGATAATTCTGTTCCAGATTCGGATGGCATAACATTTTACGAAATTCATTTAAAGGTGAGTAGTGAGCAGATTGCACAAGGTATAACAGGAATTTATAGTTGGACTTTTGATAAATCACCAGTTAGCTATGTAATTAGTGCAGATGATAAAATTAGAGAATTCGGTACTTTTAAGGCAAATGTTTGTCTTTATAATGTTTCTGATAGTGATAAGGAAATAAGTTATGGCAATGGTTGCTACTTGAAATATAAAAGGGATTCTGTTGCACAAGATTTTTCTTTTACATTTACATTAAAACAACAGGTACATCATTATAGAATTGACGCTCCAGATAATATAAAAATAAATATACAAGATATTTATACAGAATTTTATGATAAAATTCATGTGTATGCTGTATATAGGGATGGTAGAGAGGAAGAAGTTTTTGATTATTTTGTGTCAAGATTCCCTCCATCAAGACAAATAACATCCATGGGCTTAAAAGTTCGTTTTGTAACTCCAGATAATAAAGAATACTTCCATTATGTTTTTGCATATAGTGAGGGCTATGAAGATTCCTTCTATATTACATTGAGCGAAGACAGATCGCTATATGATAATTATTATAAAATTGGTGCTAAATTGGAAGTGAAAATTAAATTCTGCTCTGCCGAAAATGTTATTGAGGAAGTTAGAACAACTAATTCATATTTTTTAGGTAAGAAATTTGATGTGGAGGGTTGGGATAGCTCAACACTTGGCGAGAAAGAAGCAATAATTACTTACCATAGCCCTATTGGAGATTTTAAAGCTAATTATAAGTACATTGTTATTCCTAAGTATATAGCACCATATTGCTCAATAGTGTTTAATGAAGGCTATGCTTATGATAAAAGGTATGGACTTCAAGAGGGTACATATAAGGTTATTCATACAGATGCAGTTGGCAGGACTTATGAAATAACTGATTATGAGGTTAAATATATAGGTGATGATTACCTTCGGCCAAAACTTACTTATATTGACCCTGCAACAGGTTCAAAAAAGAGCTATAGCGATAGTTATTTAAAAATTGATAAGTATGTAGCTACTTGTAGCAATCTTCAAGCTGAAAAGCTTGAAAATGGAGATATTAAGGTTTCTCTTGATTGTGAAAACTATCCTAAAGAGGGCGACATAGTGTTCTATTTTTCTTATCTTGCTAAAGCAGAAGATGGTGGTCAAGAAAGACAAACCATTGAAAGCACAACTCCAGAAGTTATAATACCAGCAGATATGTTAAGTCCACTTATTACTGATAATGCAACATTTAAAGCTTGGGTTTGCTTGTTCTATGATAATGGTAAAAAGAATTATCGTGTTTTTGATGAATCAGTAACTATACCAGTAAAATAAAAAACACCCCACAGACCATAAAAATCTGTGGGGTAAAATTTTGCTTTATTAATTTTTATTCTGGTTTTGCTTCTTTGTCAAGGTCTTGCATTGTAACAGTTTCTTTTTGCTGACCGCCAAGAACTTGATATTTGTCTTGGTAATAGTTTGAGCCTTCACAATTGAATTTTCCGTCAGGGGAAATTGTAATAATTGTGCAGCCACGCTGCGAACCAAGCTTGTAAATACCTGAATATGCAAGGTAGTCAACGCTAAAGCCGTATGTAAGACGAATTCCTTTGTAGTCAATTGAGAAGTTGTTAAGGTGGTCGTGACCGCAGAAAATACCTTTAGTAGAGCCAAGCTCCTCCATAGTTTCAAAAAGATTGTCAGGATGAACGCCACAATAAACTACCTTTTTGCTTTCGCCTGCTGTACCATAAATATATTTTACATTTTCTGTGTCTTTACGGCCATTGTCACAATATTCATCCCAAGCAAGTTTATATTCTTCAGACGGAATATGATAAAAAGCAAGTGACGGAACTGTGCCAAAATTCTTTGTTGCTTCTTTCTTTTCTTTGTCGGTTACACAAACCTTAGCAATTGTTTCTGCATTTTGCTTATTGAACTCATTAACAAGTGACTTGTACCACTCAATTTGGTTTTCGTGGATGTTGTCATATTTCCACATTGCTCCGAAATAGTCGCCATCTGTGTAAGAGTGTGAGTCAAAAAGGAAAAGTGACTGTGTAATTATTCCATCGCTGTTTTTAACAAGAATTGCACTGTTACCAGAGCCGTCAACATCTTTGTCGCCCTCTTGGAATAAGCAGTATTTCATTTCGTCACTGCCATAAAACTTTGAAAGCTGTTCGCGAGTGTAAAAGCTGTATGCTTCTGTGTCGTGGTTACCGTAAACTGGCACCCAGTAAACTCCAAGATTTTCCATAAGAGTTGCAAAAATCTTTGCGCCGTTTTTGTTGTTAAATGTGCCTGCTTGGAACGGAACAGGGTAAGAAATGTCGCCAGTAATAATAACAAGGTCAGGCTTTTCAGCTGTTACCATAGCTGCAACTGCATTAATTGCCATTGAGTCTTTTTTAGCGGACATCCAACCGCCACCAATGTGAACGTCGGTAAGCTGTAAAACCTTTAACTCTCGATCGGTTGTAAAAGTCCAGTAGCCATCTTTATATAATGGTAAAATTGCGTCAGACTTTTCAACTGCTTTGTAAGATTTTGCAAGCCCTTCGTTAGCTTTGTTTGAAACAGCGGTTGCAATAATGCTAATAACCGCTAAGACGGCAATTATAATAATTAAAGATAATAAAACCTTAAGAATTACCTTGCCTACCTTTCGTGGCTTTTTTTCTCCTTTTTTGCTCATAACATTTCCTCCCATTCTATCGTACTGTCAAGAAATAATTTTTCTTGCAGTGCTTTTTTTATTTCGTTTTGTTTTTGCCTGTCGCCCAAAAGTGAAAGGCAAACTACATTTTTCTCTACACCATAATTATGAACTGAAATGCTCAAAATTTCAAT
>JAZUGZ010000082.1:0-4518 GCA_045641425.1 Candidatus Fimenecus sp. | reverse complement strand
AAACAGTTAATTGATAAAAAACTAAATAATAATGTTACCGCAATTAAAATTGAAATTGTCTTTTTCATTTTACTAAATTACTACAAATCACTAACAGACTTTTTAATATTGGGAATGATAGTGAGATTATTAAAACTCTTGAACTTACTGAAATTACACCTGCTAAAGAAGTTTCACCGGTATCTTTAAGGGTGTCAATAATAAAGTCACTTACTAAAGCAATAAAGCTAACTTTTAATAACAAACTCAAATGCTCTGAAGATATGTTGTACTCCGCAAAAATTTCATTAACACTTTGAATAAAAATTTGCGCTTCATCTAAAAGCATAAAAATTATTAATGCAATAGATGTTACACGTAATAAAAAAACATATTCTGGTCTGTGCTGTTTAAGAAAAATTGCACAGCAAACATAAATTATTGCAACAGCAGAAATTTTAATTATTACGCTCATAAATCAAAGATTGATTTGATATCTGAAAAAAGTGAAGCAACCTGTGGAATTAGCATTGCTATTATTACGACAATTCCAGTTAACACCGTAAGTGTTGCGTACTCTTCGCGCCCTGCTTTTGAAAGCATTTGGTTTAGTACTGTGACAATTAAACCAATTCCAGCAATTTTGAATAAAAATGAAATATCCATACTTCTCCTTAAATAAGTAAAATTAATATAAACAAAGCAATGCAAAAAAATATTGCAGTACCCGTTTTAATAGTTCTTTCTTCATTTGCTTCTGTTTTTTGAAGTTCATCTTTGAAGAAACATTTATAAGTTTCACAATTAATAATTTGACCATCTATATCTGACTTACCAAGCATTGAAAAAAAGCCATTAAGTAATTGAAGTGTATAGCTTGAGAAGCTTTTTCTAAAAGTAAGTGTGTTAAAATCACATTCTAAATTGTTATTTTCAACAAACGAATTAATAAAAGTTAATAAATTATATTTTTTACTTTTTCTCAGTTGATTGAATATGTCTTTAATATTTAAGCTTTGATACTTTATGCTGATTTCAATGTAATCAATCATCAATACAATTTGACGTAAAGCTTCTGTTCTAACTTTAATTTGCTTTATAAAGCTTAAATTTACTGTCACTGCTGATAAAAGTATCAGTATTATTGCTATTATCTTTATATACTTCATCTGTTTTTATTACCTTACTAATTTTTCCCGGCAAGTTTGCTCCATATAAAAACGCAACATTATTTATATTAGCTTGGTTGCAAAATTCAATTAAATCATTTCTTAAGTAAAATTCTTTTTCAGTTGAGTGAACTGTTAATATAAAATTAACTCCACAATTAATACCATTTTTAATTTCTTTAAGCTCATTACCAAAGCCAATTTCATCACAAATTATTATTTCTGGAGACATTGTTCTTACAGCCAAAGATATAGCTTCTGCTTTGCTATACCCTTTTAGAACATCGGTATTTGGCCCTAATTCTTGACGGTTCCCTGAAAGCTCCATGCGTTCGTCGGCTATAACAACCTTGTAATATTTTCCAAGTATTCCATCAGAAATTTGAAAGGCCAAATCTTTTAATATTGTAGTTTTTCCTGATGACGGAGGCCCAACAATTAGTAAATTTGTAAGTCCGTTATTAAATACTTTGTCAATTATAGAACTTGATGAATTAACTATATTTCTTTGTATTCTAATGTTTAATGATGAAATATCTTTTATTGATTTGATTTTATCGTTTTCATAAACCGCAGTGCCACAAACGCCAACTCTTGCACCACACGACAGCGTAACAAATCCATTTGCTAAATCCTTTGTATATGTATGAAGTGAATATCCACAGCATTTGTTTAGTGTATCATTAATTTCAAATTCTTCAGCATATAAACATTGATCTGAAAGGATTTGAGTTAGTAATCCGTTTTTCTTAAGAAAGCTACTACCCTTATCTGTCACAATAACAACTGGAGCTTTTCGTCTTAAGCGTATTTCTTGAATTGAGTCATTTTTGATCGCTGTTATTACACTTCTAATTCTTGGAGAAATTGAGTCGATTATGTTTTGCGGAACTGAATTGTTTTTATCCATTATTTTCACCTCTGTAAAACAATATGAATCCTTGTCCGTATTTAGTACATTTTTCTTGAAAAGATAAAAGTAATATGATAAAATCATTTTATATTGAATTGAGGTGCAAATCTTGAACAGAATTAAAGAGTTTTTCAAAAATAATATATATGTATTTCTTACTGGTGGCGTTGCATTATTTATAATTATGCTCGTCTATTTTTGCTTTGATTTAATTCCTTTTGGCGACAAAATCATTTATAGAATGGACCTTTACCACCAATATGGCCCTTTGTTTACAGAGCTTTGTGATAGAATAACAAGCGGTAGCAGTTTTATGTATTCTTGGAACTCTGCATTAGGGCTTCCTTTTCTTGGTAATTTCTACAACTATCTTTCAAGTCCACTTTCTATTATTGTAGTTTTATTTGGTCATAAAAACACTTTTGAAGCAGTTGCAACACTTATTGCAATCAAGTCAATTTTTGCTTCAATGTCAATGGCAAATTACCTTAAGAAATCGCAAAAAGTGAATTCCCCTCTTATTTGTGCATTTGGTATTCTTTATGCTTTTTCTGGTTATTTCATTGCATATTATTGGAATGTAATGTGGATAGATGCAATGTATATTCTTCCATTTGTTGCTCTTGGAATCGAAAGAATAATCGACAAAGGCAAAACAAAAACATATTTAATTTCACTTGCATATTGCATTTTTACAAACTACTATATAGGATTTATGGTTTGTATTTTCTCAGTTCTTTATTTCCTTTATTACTATATTTGTAAGTTTGATGAACTTAAATCTAAAAGGGATTTACTTGACAATAGTTCGTTTATCAAGAAAATTAAAAACAGTTATTTCTTAAATAGTGGAATTAAATTTGCATTTTCATCTATTGCAGTTGCACTTATTTTAACATTTATGCTTGTTCCACTTATGTTTATTTTAAGTTCATCATCAGCAACTAAAGGCACTTTTCCTGCCGAATTTAAGACTTATTTCAAAATTTTTGATTTTCTTGCAAACCATTTAGCAAGTCTTGAGCCAACAATTCGTAGTAGCGGAGAAGATGTTTTACCAAATATTTATTGTGGAATGTTAACAGTTGTTTTAATTCCACTTTATATATTTTCTAAAAAAATATCCGCCAAAGAAAAAGTTGCATCAACTGTTTTTTTAGCGGTTATGTATTTTAGCTTTAATATTAACTATTTGAATTATATTTGGCATGGTTTACATTTTCCAAATGATTTACCTTACAGGCAATCATTTATGTATTCATTTCTTCTTGTTCTTCTTGCATTTAAGGCTATTAAGAATATTGAGTTTACCGATAGAAAGTCAATAATTGCATCAGGCGTTGGCGTGCTTGCATTTATTGTTTTAGTTCAAGAGTTAACTTCTAAAAATGTAAATGATACTACTGTTTATTTAAGCATAGGATTTGTTGTATTATTCACTATTATTTTAGGACTTCTTCAAAGTAAAAGAAATCAAGCTTTTGCTTTATCAATTATGCTTCTTTGCTCTGTTACTGCAGAAGCAATTTCTGCAAGCACTGAACATTATGTTGCAAACCAAACTAAAAGCTCTTATACAATCGATTATGATGACTTTAAGGCAATTCAATCTAATGTTCATAAGTCTGATAAAGATATGTTCTTCCGTGAAGAAACAACAAAGTCAAGAGCTCGTATGGACCCATCGTGGTTCGGTTATAATGGTGTTTCAACTTTTTCATCAATGGCTTATGAAAAAGTTTCAAATATGCAAAAATATGTTGGCCTTTATGGTAACAAAATCAATAGCTTTACCTATAACCCACAAACTCCAATTTATAATGCATTTTTCTCACTGAAATATATTTATGATAAAAATAGTTACATTGGAGAAAATGCTTATTACACAAAAATTGCCGAAAACGACACATTCAAGGCATATCAAAACAATTATTATCTTAACATTGCTTTTCCTGTTTCAAAAGATTTAGCAAAATATAATGCAGAAGACTATAAGAATCCAGTTTCTGCGCAAGAAGAATTGTTTAAGCTTGCAACTGGTGTTGATGGTGTGTTTACAAGAATATATGACTACGATGTTCTTTGTAGTAACATTTTAACAGTAACTGAAGCTGACAAGCTTGCTGAATCAATGACTCTTAATAAGGTTGACGGCTCTTATAATGCTGCTGCAACCATTATTATTAATGCTCCGCAAAATGGTAATGTTTATATTTATGCTTATTCAAGAAATGTTGATAATGTTGTGGTGTATTCCCCTACTGTTCAAAATACTATGACTATTTCAGACGGTTATATTCTTGATGTGGGCGAATATAAGCAAGGCGATGAAATATCTGTTGAAATTCCACTTAAAGATGATGTTACTTCAGCTTCGCTTGACTTTGTTGCCTTTACTGTTAATAAAGATAAATTTGAAAAAGGATTCCAAAAATTAAAAAATGGTCAAATCGAGTA
>JAZUGZ010000081.1:0-1704 GCA_045641425.1 Candidatus Fimenecus sp. | reverse complement strand
GGCACTCGCACCGCTATGATGATAATGCTTTCATCTTCTGGCATTCTTAAAAGCAAAGTTTGCAGAACAGATTGTGAACTTTCACTGGATTTAATTGAAATGTTTTACAATGTTGTTTCAAAGCATTTTATTGGCAAATCTGCCGAAGAAGTTAGCATTGCAATGATTCAAACGCTTGCACTTTCACTTGGTAGCAAATCACTCTCTATGTCGCCACTTTTAATTACACTTTCTGACCTTGCGCAAATGACAGAGCAAACACAGCTTTTACTTGAAGGTCAGTCAAATTTACTTAACTACACCGATTATCCTAATGCTTACGAGCTTATGGAATTTTTAAGACAGTCCGAGCCTTTAACTTCGCTTTTCTCATCAAGAAAAAAGACAGATGCTCCGAATATCTTAATCGGTAAAGAAAATCAGTTCCGTGAACTTCAAGATTCATCAGTTATCTTTTCTAATTATAATATTAGCGGTAAAGAGAGCGGAACGCTTGGCCTTATTGGCCCTACAAGAATTGACTATGCAAGGCTTATTCCAAGTCTTAAATATTTAACTGAAATAGTCGGCAGTATTATGTCTGACACTTTGGAGGAATAATATGAGCAAAGAAAAAACTAAAAAGGAAACTGCTCCAGAAGAAACTACTGAAGCAGAAGCAGCTTCGGAGCCAACAGCTGAAGAAAAATTGACTTTAGAGCTTAATGAAACTAAAGACCAGCTTCTTCGAGTAATGGCAGAGTACGACAACTTCCGTAAACGAAGCCAAAAAGAAAAAGAACAAGCATTTGGCGACAGCAAGGCAGCTGCAATTAGTGAGTTTTTACCACTTTATGATAACTTTGGTAGAGCAGAGAGTGGCGACACATCAGATTTTGAGAGTTATAAAAAAGGAATTGATATGATTTATAATCAGTTTGGCGAAATTCTCAAAAAACTTGGTGTTGAAGAGTTTGGCGAAGTTGGTGAAACCTTTGACCCAAACATTCACAATGCGGTAATGCACGATGAAGATCCGGAAAAGCCTGAAAATAGCATTTCAGATGTTTTCTCAAAGGGCTATAAAATGGGCGACAGAATTATCCGCCCGGCAATCGTAAAAGTAGTAAACTAATAAATTTATATATAATCTTTGGAGGTAATATATTATGGCAAAAGTAATTGGTATTGACTTAGGTACAACAAACTCATGCGTAGCAGTAATTGAAGGCGGTGAGCCAGTAGTTATCGCAAACGCAGAGGGTGCAAGAACAACTCCTTCAGTTGTAGCATTCTCAAAAACAGGCGAAAGAATGGTAGGTCAGGTTGCAAAGCGTCAGGCTATTACAAATCCTGATAAAACTGTTTCTTCAATTAAAAGACACATGGGCTCTGACTACAAAGTAGATATTGACGGTAAGGGCTACACACCACAAGAAATCTCAGCAATGATTCTTCAAAAGCTTAAAGCTGATGCTGAGGCTTATATCGGTGGCACAGTAACAGAAGCTGTTATTACAGTTCCAGCTTACTTTACTGACTCACAGCGTCAGGCAACAAAAGATGCAGGTAAAATTGCAGGTCTTGATGTTAAGAGAATTATCAACGAGCCAACAGCAGCTGCTCTCTCATATGGTGTAGACAAGGAAGATGACCAGAAGGTTATGGTTTATGACCTTGGTGGTGGTACATTCGATGTATCTATTATTGAGATGGGTGACGGTG
>JAZUGZ010000080.1:0-2294 GCA_045641425.1 Candidatus Fimenecus sp. | reverse complement strand
GAAATGGTGTTTAACCTTTTGGGTGGTGATGTTAAAAGGGTGACGGATTATGAACCGAAAGAAAAATTCGAGCAATACTTATCGTAATGCTCAGCAAAAAGTTAATAATTCAAGACCTGTTCGTAGTAGTCAAATGTCTGCTGACGAGCGAATAGTTAACCGTGCAAATATTCGCCGAAGAAAAAACCGCAGAAAAAAGATTATCATTCGTAGTGTTTTGGGCGGCACATTTCTTTTAGTGGCAATTATTCTTGTGCTTGTAATGTTCTTTAATGTAAATAATATTACTGTTAGTGGTGACGATGTTTATTCAGAGTCAGACATAATTGAAACTTCAGGTGCAAATATTGGCGACAACCTTATTTTTATTTCAGGCAAAAAGATAAGTAAAAATTTAACCGAGGGTTTGCCTTATATTGGCTCTGTTAAAATTAAACGACATTTACCAGCAACACTTGAAATTGTTGTTACTAAAACAACTCCGGCTTTTGCTGTGTTTACAGATAGTGCCTATTCACTTCTTGACAAAAACGGCAAGGTCCTTGAAAAAGGGCTTGAAATGGTGGCTGAAGATATTGTAATTGCAAATTTAGGCAAAATTACATCAGCTAAAGAAGGGCATGTAATTGAACTTAAAAACGCTCAAACCTTTGACAAATTCATTGAGCTAAAAAAAGCTTGTGATGAATGTGGCGTTTCAGGTATAACTTCAGTAGATATTACTGATATTTATAATATAAAACTCATTTATCAGGGTAGAATAACTTTAGAACTTGGCGAAACTGATAGCAGTAATTTAATTCGTAAGCTTGACCTTGGTAAGGCTGCAATTAAAACTCAAGACGAAGAAAATAATACCTATCGTGGCACAATTAACTTAACAGTTGCTGGTAAGGGTTATTGGTCTGAGGAAACTTCAACAACCGAGCCACCTAAAGAAGAGTTTGAAACTGTAACAAATGAAAATGGCGAAGCAGTTACCGATGAAAATGGCGAGGCTGTAACACAAGTTAAATCCGAAAAAACAACTGAAAAGTCTGAAGAAAAAACAACAGAAAAAGCGGAAGAAAACACAACAAAAGCCGCACAAACCCAAAAATTAGCAAAAAAATCGAAAAAAATCGCATTTTTTTGAAAAAATCTATACATTATATATTGCAAATATTTTTTAATAATGTTAAAATTACCTATGATATAATAAAATCAATAGGTGTGAAATTCTACATAAATAGGAGGATGTTAAAAATGGCATTCGAAATCGATAATCAGTACGAAGATATTACAAACATTAAGGTAATTGGTGTCGGCGGTGGCGGCGGTAACGCAATTAACCGTATGGGCAAAACTGGCATTAACGGTGTTCATCTTATTGCAGTTAACACTGACAAACAGGCTCTTGCTCGTTCACTCGCTGAAGAAAAAATTCAGATTGGCGAAAAAGTAACATCAGGCAGAGGTGCAGGTGCAAAACCTGAAATTGGCCAGAAGTCAGCTGAAGAAAATAGAGATGCAATCATTGAATCTCTTAACGGCACACAAATGGTATTCGTTACAGCTGGTATGGGCGGCGGCACAGCTACTGGTGCAGCGCCAATTATCGCTGAAATTGCTAAAGAAAAGGGTATCCTTACAGTAGGTATCGTTACAAAGCCTTTCGCATTTGAAGGTGCTCACAGAATGAAGCAGGCTGAAGCAGGTATTGCAGAGCTTGCACAGCATGTTGACTCACTCATCGTTATTCCTAACGAAAGACTTAAATATGTTTCAGAGCAAAAGCTTACACTTGCTAACGCATTTGAAATTGCTGACGATGTTCTTCGTCAGGGCGTAAACTCTGTTACAGAGCTTATTACAATGCCAGCATTCATCAACCTTGACTTTGCTGACGTTACTTCAATTATGAAAGACGCTGGCCACGCTCACATGGGTATTGGTCGTGCAAGTGGTAAAGATAAGGCTGAGCAGGCTGCAAACCTTGCTATTACAAGCCCACTTCTTGAAACAACAATCAATGGTGCTAAGGGCGTAATCATTAGCATTACAGCTTCTCCTGACATCACTCTTGAAGATGTTGACACAGCAGCAGGTATTGTTCGTGCACAGGCTGATGAAGATGCAAACATCATCTTTGGTGTTGCATTTGACGACAAGCTTGACGACGAAATGATCGTTACTGTTATTGCAACTGGTTTTGGCCTTGACGCAAACGGCATGGCAAAAAGACCAACTTACAACGAGAGCATTGACATTAGCTCAAACTCTGGCTCAAACTTTGGTGCAGATGACGACATGGG
>JAZUGZ010000079.1:0-6458 GCA_045641425.1 Candidatus Fimenecus sp. | reverse complement strand
TGTTATCAATGTTTTTTATTTCATTTTCAATCTTTTCTATAAGTTTTACATCCTGCGCACCTAAAAGATTACTCCACGAAGAAATTACAAGCTTAACACCAAGAATTGCAATAACAATGCTAATGAATAGTCCAAGGTAAGCGTCAATAATAAATTCTGTGTAATTTGTAAGTGTAAATGACACAAGTGCTACAAGTGTAATTCCACAGTCAGTGAACGAGTCAAGCATTAAAGCCTTTGTAACTGGAGAATTGTCTTTTTTGTAAAATAGGGCGAATACAATACCTAAAACTAGCTTAACTACGCACGTTACACCAATTATAACGGCATATTTCACAAAGAACCAAACAGGCGTTGGTGCAAAGAAACGCTCAATTGAGTTGTAGGCAAATAAAAACCCTGCACCTGTCATTAAAATTGCCATTAAAAATCCTGCGGTGTATTCGGCTCTGCCCCTACCAAATGGATATTTTGATGAAGCTGTGCGAGTCATTAAATAAATACCCAAAAGAGCTAAAAGTGAAGCACCGGTGTCGGCAAGGTTATTGATTGAGTCTGTGTAAATACAAAGACAATTTGTGCGAAGTCCAATGTAAAACTTTGTGAAGAATAAAATAAAGTTAACAGCTACTGCTATAATCGGCGGAAGATTTAATCGTTTTCTCATTCGCTGTCCTCCCCAGATTTTGCATCTGCCTTTTTATAATATTTTGATGCTTCAAAAATTTCTTTTAGCGTTTCAAGTGGACTTTGACCTGAGTTCATTTTAACATTTATGCTCTGTTTTCCTGAAGCGGTTACGCTAACGCGTTTTCGAAGTACAGCTGAAAGCTCAAGTACTAATGCTGGGTCAAGGCTTTCGCAATAAAGAGCAAGAGTGTCGCCCTTTTGACCAATTTCATAAATTCCAAGCTCTGACGCTCTGTTTCTGCAAAGTGAAACTTCAATAAGTCCATTAACTGATGGTGGAATTTCGCCAAATCTGTCACGAAGCTCGTCACGAACATCGTCAGCATCTTCAGTTGTTCTAACATCTGCAATTCTTCGGTAAGTCATAAGCCTTTGCGAAAGTGCGGTAATATATTTGTCAGGAATATGTGCGTTAATTTGAAGGTCAATTAAGCAGTCTTTAGTGAATTTTGGCTCTTCGCCCTTTTCTCCACTAATAGCTTCTGAAAGAAGCTTCATATACATATCGTAACCAACCGAAGCTAAATGCCCGTGCTGTTGTGCACCTAAAAGGTTGCCAGCACCTCTAATTTCAAGGTCACGCATTGCAATTTTGAAGCCAGAGCCAAACTCTGTATATTCACGAATTGCTTGAAGTCGTTTGTAAGCAATTTCAGATAAGTTTTTATCTTTTTTGTAAGTGAAATAAGCAAATGCACGGCGAGTACTTCTGCCTACACGACCGCGGATTTGATGAAGCTGTGAAAGACCAAGTCTGTCAGCATCTTCAATAATAAGTGTGTTACAGTTTGGCACATCAACACCTGTTTCAATAATAGTTGTGCAAACAAGAATGTCAATTGTACCTTCCATAAGCTCACGCCAAATATTTGAAAGTGTTTCTTCATCCATTTTGCCGTGTGCAACAGAAATTCGTGCTTCTGGTAAAAATTCTTTTATGCTTGAAGCAACCTTTTCAATATCTTCTGTGTTGTTATGAAGAAAATAAACTTGACCACCACGACGAAGCTCTTTTTCCATAGCTTCGCAAAGAAGTGGCAAATTGTGTTCTACAACATAGGTCTGAACAGGGAAACGGTCAGACGGAGCTTCTTCAATAACCGACATATCACGAATACCTGACATTGCCATATTAAGTGTTCTTGGAATAGGTGTAGCCGAAAGAGTTAAAACATCAACACCTGGGAATTTTTCTTTAAGTTTTTCTTTTTGTGCAACACCAAAGCGTTGCTCCTCGTCAACTATTAAAAGTCCTAAATCTTTGAATTTAACATTTTTTGAAATTAGTGCATGCGTGCCAACAACTACATCAATAAACCCAGCATTTACACTTTTTATAATTTTTGCACGCTGTGTAGGGGTGCGAAATCTTGAAAGCATTTCAATTTCAACTGGGAAGCCGTCAAAACGCTTTAATATAGTTTGGTAATGCTGAAGAGCAAGTATAGTAGTAGGAACTAAAATTGCACATTGCTTGCCATCTGCAATACACTTAAATACCGCACGAAGAGCAACTTCGGTTTTACCAAATCCAACATCACCGCAAAGAAGTCTGTCCATAGGGTGAGAAGACTCCATATCTTTTTTGATTTCACGAATACACCTAAGCTGGTCGCCTGTTTCTTCAAATTCAAATCTGCGTTCAAAGTCACTTTGCATATCAATATCAGGAGAGAAGGCGTAACCCTCAGACTCCATTCGCTTTGAATAAAGCTTAATTAGACTATCTGCCATGTCTTTAACAGCAGAGCGAACTTTAGTTTTAGCCTTTTCCCAATCTGTTCCACCAAGTCGGTTAAGCTTAATTGCTTTGCCGTCGTCTTCGTGTGGACCAATATATTTAGAAACAAGGTCAAGCTGTGTTACTGGAACATACAAAACATCACTTTTTGCGTATTTAATCTTGATATAATCTTTTACAATTTTATTGCTTTCAAGCTGAGTAATACCCTCAAAAATACCAATACCATGAACGGAATGGACAATATAATCGCCTTGGTGTAATTCGTCAAGTGAGTGAATTGTGTCTTTAGCTTTGTAATTTTTGTTTCGTCTTTTTGTTGTGCTACTGTAAACACGAGAATAAGTGAATACATATAGCCTTTCAGCAGGATATGAAAATCCTGAGGAAAGCGAACCTGGAACAACAGTTACAACACCTTTTGGAAAATCGTTAGGAATTAAGGGGAAATAAATTGCTGGAATGTCATCGTCCGAAAGTGTTTCTGCAAGAACCTTTGCACTTTTGTCTGTGCCTGCAAATACAACAACAGTTGATTTTGGGTTAAGGATGGGTATAATATCCTCTTTTAATACATCAAATTTGCCATTCCAGACAGGAAGCGAATTTGCAGAAAAAGTAGTAAGATTTTTAATAGGTACATCAAAGCTACCGCGTGCAAAGTTGTCAAAGAATGCCACAGGATATTTTTCGTAAATCTTAAATAAATCGGTAGTTGTGAGTGCAAAGTTTTCAAGGCCTTTGCAAAGAATGCCATCTTCAAAGCAAGCTTTAATATCTTCAGTTAAAAGCTTGTTAAATGAGTTAAGCTTTTCTTTAATTGCACCCGTTTCTAACGCAAAAACAAGGTCGTCGCCAAGGTAGTCAAAAATTGTAGCAGGGGAGTAAACAAGTGGTAAATAGCGGTCAGGCGAATTAACCTGTAAGCCGTTTTCTATTCTGTCAATGTCAACTTGTAAATTTTTTCTAATCGCTTCTGCTTTTTTGCCTCGAACTGAAGAATAAAGCTTTTGAAGTTTAGCTGTTAAATCTTCAGCATCTACAATAATCTCTTTTGATGGAGCAATTAAGAACTCGTCAATGTTTACAGTTCTTCTCTGTGTAACGGTGTCAAAGTGACACATTGTGTCAACAGTGTCGCCCCAAAGCTCAATACGAATTGGCATTTCGTCGTCAGGCGAAAAAAAGTCAATAATGCCACCACGAGCCGAGTATTGACCAACACCCTCGACAGCGTCAACCCTTGTGTAACCAGCTTTTTCAAGCGAAAGTAAAATCTTTTCAAGAGATACATCTTCGCCTTTTTTAATAAGAACTGATTTTTCGAGTAAGTCATACGGTGGAATTGTAAAAGTAGAAGCAGCTTCAATTGATGCGACAATTATTTCATAATTTCCGTCAAGCATTCGGCGAAGTGTTTTAATTCTTTTTTGTTCGTATTCGTAAGACTGTGTGTCTTGAGCATAAAATGAAAGACTGCGTGCTGGGTATTGAAGCACAGAAGCCCCGAAGGGTCTTAAGTCGTCACAAAGTTTAGCGGCAGAAGACTCGTCAGGGACAATTATAAGAGCTTTTCGCTGGAGGCTCTCGGTTAATGAAGTTATAATTTGTGCTTTTTGCACGGGGAGAAGTCCTAAAACACCTTGCGGAAGATATTTCTTTTGAAAACATCTTACAACAGCTGAGTATTCTGAGGAATTCTCAAGTAGTTTTGAAAATCCGGACATAATATTCTCCGATTAACTATTGTAAAGGTTCATAGCCTTGTCAGTTTCGCCATTCATAATAAGCGAAATGGCGTCTGCACCATTTTCGAGTGCTGGCTTTAATGCCTTTTGTTCGTCTTTACTAAATTCGCTTAAAACCCAAGCGGCAAGGTCAAAGTCAGGGTGTGGCTTTTTACCAACACCAATTTTAACTCGTGGAAAATCGCTACTGCCAAGGTGCTGAATTATGCTTTTAATTCCGTTGTGGCCACCATCGCTGCCTTTTCGCTTAATGCGAAGTTTGCCAACATCAAGAGAAATATCATCAAAAATAACAATAACTCTTTCAGGTGGAATTTTGTAAAATTTAGCACACTCGCTTATAGCTTCGCCACTGTTATTCATATATGTTTGTGGCTTTAATACTATACATCTGTGGCCGTCAATAACTGTGTCTGCAAAAAGGGATTTGAATTTTAATTTATTTACTTCAAAGCCGTGCTTTTCTGCTAATGCGTCAACGCACAAAAACCCCGAATTATGTCGTGTGAGGGTGTACTTTCTTTCAGGATTTCCAAGCCCCACCACGATAAACTCAGGTGCGCCGACAGAAGCAGAATTAGTTTTTCTGAATCTGTTGAACATATTATTTGTTACCTTTCGGTTTATTTTTTAACTTTCCAGCCGATTTTGTTAACCTGTCTTGCACGAGCAATACCAAGTGAATCTTCTGGAACATCTTCTGTAATTGTTGAACCAGCCGCAGTGTAAGCACCATTGCCAACTGTAACTGGTGCTACAAGGTTAGTGTTACAACCAATGAATACATCGTCACCAATTGTAGTGCGGTATTTTGCTTTACCAGAGTAGTTAACTGTAACAGTACCGCAACCAAAGTTAACACGCTTACCAACGTCAGAGTCGCCAACATAAGTTAAGTGTGAAACCTTTGTGCCTGTGTCAATGTTAGAATTTTTAACTTCAACAAAGTTACCAAGATGAACATTTTCGCCAATAACTGAGTTTGGTCTAATGTGAACGAATGGGCCAATGTTAGCACCATCTTTTACAATACACTGTTCACATTGTGTTGCGTTAAGCTTAACTCCGTCGCCAATAACGGAATCTTCAATAACAGAATTCGGACCAATTACACAGTTCTTACCAATTTTTGAATTAGCTTTAATAATTGTTCCTGGTAAAATAAGTGTGTCAGTGCCAATTTCTACACCTTTTTCAATAACAACGCCGTCAGAATATGGGATTTCAACTCCGGCGGCAAGGTGGTAAGCAATTTCTTGCTTTTTAGCGTATTCATTAAGCTCCATAAGCTGAATACGATCATTAGCTCCAAGAATAATATCAGAATTAGGTGCAAAAAATGTATCTGCTGCCTTGTCGTCGTCAATAATTTTTGAAATTGCATCAACAAGGTTTAAGTGGCCATTTGCACGTGGCGAAATCTCTTTGATTGCACACGAAAGGCTCTGCGCCTTAAACCAGTATGTGCCAGACGAAATTTCAGTAATTCTCTTTATTTCGCTGTCAGCATCTCTTTCTTCAACAATGCCTGCAAAATGACGCTCGCTATCACGAATAATTCTGCCGTAGCCAAAAGGTTTTCCAACAGTTGCAGTAATTACTGTAACGTCATTGTCAAGGGCTATATGCTGAATATAGGAAGAATTGATTGTTGAAGCATCCATAAATGGAGTGTCGCCATTAAGAATAAGAACATTTCCGCCATTTTCTTTCGCTTCGTTAATGTGGCTTTCTGCCTGTGAAACAGCGTGTGCTGTGCCAAGTGGGGAGTCCTGCTCAACAAAAACAATATTTTTTTCATAAAATTCTTTTTCTACAAGTGACTTAATTTGTGTGTCACCCATAGGTATAATGATTATTACCTTTTCAATATTAGCACGAAGTGCCGCTTCGGTAACGCTTGAAATCATTGGTCTGCCAAGTACTTTTGCAAGCACTGGTGAACGGCTTGATTTAAGAAGCAAACTGCTTCCGCCTGCCATAATAATTGCAATATCATTTTTTGTCATGAGAAATTCCTCCAAGAATACTCGAAATTCATAATTATTTTACCACAGAAGCCTTAAGTTTTCAATAGGTGTTTTGTTGACAATAAAGGGCTTTCGGTGTATTATTTATATGTAAATTTTTCTGTGAGGTGCGTTATGCTTTCAGTAATTATTCCTGCATACAACGAAGAACAGAATATTTCCCTTGCGACTAAGGTTTTAACTGAGCTTTTTGAAAGTGAAAATATTTCAAATGAGATTATTTTTGTTGATGATGGCTCAAAGGACAAG
>JAZUGZ010000078.1:0-2436 GCA_045641425.1 Candidatus Fimenecus sp. | reverse complement strand
ATCTAAGCGTGAAGCCATCTCCAAGATAAGATATCCCATAGCATAAGCTAGTAAGACGCCATATGGGCTATATGGTTGATAGGTTGCATGTGTAAGCGTGGTGACACGTTCAGCTTGGCAATACTAATAGGTCGAGGGCTTGACCATTTATTCTTGGTCTCTTATTTGTACACAATTTCTTCCTCGTCACTCCTTTGTTCAGTTTTTAGGGTGTATTTGCACCATTAGCTCAGCTGGTAGAGCACCTGACTCTTAATCAGGGTGTCCAGGGTTCGAGTCCCTGATGGTGTACCATTCCTTAAAAGTAACATGGCCCGTTGGTCAAGTGGCCTAAGACTCCGGCCTCTCACGCCGGCAACAGCGGTTCGAATCCGCTACGGGTCACCACAAAGGACTATGTCCAAATAATATATAATCAGCTTAATAGGTTGATTAGTCGGTGTTGATTACAATGAGGGTCCACCCGTTCCCATCCCGAACACGGTAGTTAAGCTCATTTGTGCCGAAAATACTTGGCTGGAAGCGGCCCGGGAAAATAGGTAATGCCGACATAAACGAAAGCGTCTACCCAATAGGGTGGGCGTTTTATTTTTTGCTTTTTGTGATATAATACATACATAACAAAAAAGTGAGGCTCTGATTATGAATAAACTTATTATAATTGGTTCTGGCCCTGCTGGTGTTTCAGCCGCATTATATGCTGTACGAGCAAATGTTGAAGTAACTGTAATTTCAAATGGTATTGGTGCTTTGGGCAAAACAGAAAAAATAGAAAATTTTTATGGCTTTTCTGAAGGCGTAAGCGGTAAAGAGCTTTATGAACAAGGAATTGAGGGGGCGAAGCGACTTGGCGTTAAGTTTTTGACCGAAGAAGTAATTTCTGTTCAAAAGTTTAAGGAATTTCAAGTTAAAACTCCATACAATGTTTACACAGCAGACGCGGTAATTTTGGCTACTGGCGTTTCAAAGCTTGCACCAAATATTTCAGGACTTAAAGAGCTTGAAGGTAAGGGTGTTAGTTTTTGTGCAGTATGCGATGGATTTTTCTTCAGAAATAAAAGTGTTGCCGTTTTAGGAACAGGCGAAAATGCTTTAGGAGAGGTTAACGAGCTTTCACATATTACTGATAAAATTACACTTTTGACAAATGGCGATGAGCTTTTGGCAGAGTTTCCAAGTACAGTTCAAATTGTTACTGATAAAATTACATCGGTTAGCGGAAAAGAAAAGATTTCACAAATCAACTTTGAAAATAGTAGCTCGTTAGAAATAGACGCACTTTTTGTTGCATATAAAACTGCGGGCAGTACAGCATTTGCTAAAAAGCTTGGAGCAAAAACAGACGGAGCTTATATTGTTGTTGACGATGAAATGAAAACGAGTGTAAAGGGACTTTTTGCTGCAGGCGATTGTCGTGGTGGGCTTTTACAGATTTCAAAGGCTGTTTATGATGGTGCCGTTGCAGGAACTGAGGCGGTTAAATATCTTAAGAAATAAAATGTTAATTTTTAGGGCGGGTATTGTATAATACCCGTTTTTTTGTTATAATAAACTATCTATGAAAATTTGAATTAAATCTGCATTTGCAGAAGTCCATAAAGTAAGGAGTAATGACATGCTTTTTGCACAAGATATCGGTATTGACCTAGGAACCGCAAACACAGTTGTTTACTTAAAAGGCAAAGGAATTGTTATTCGCGAGCCATCTGTTGTTGCGGTTGTAGAAAAGGATAATCCACCAACAGTTGTGGCAATTGGTAATGAAGCTAAAGAAATGATTGGCCGTACACCTGGCTCAATTACAGCGGTTAAACCGCTTAAGGATGGTGTTATTGCCGACATTGAAATTACATCTGATATGCTTAAAGAATTTATTAAAATGGCAATTAAGCGTTCGCCATTTTCAAGAGCAAGAGTTTTAATTTCTGTTCCGTCAGGTATTTCAGAGGTTGAGCGTAAGGCTGTTTATGACGCAGCAAGAAATGCGGGTGCAAAATATGTTTCGCTTATCAGTGAGCCTTTAGCAGCAGCACGCGGTGCTGGTATAAATATTGATGATGCAGTTGGTAATATGGTTGTTAATATGGGTTCAGGTACAACCGAGGTTGCTGTTATTTCATATCGTGACCTTGTTACATCAAAGTCAATTCGTATTGCTGGGGACAAGCTTGACGAAGCAATTATTGAATACATAAGCAAAAAGCACAATGTGCTTATTGGCGAACGTACCGCTGAAGAAATTAAAATCAAAATTGGCTCTGCAATGCCTTATGATGGCGAGGGTGCTATGGATATTCGCGGTCGAAGCCTTATTGACGGACTTCCTAAAAACATTGAAATTACATCTGAAGATGTTCGTGAAGCTCTTTATGAATCACTTTCAGGCATTCTTGAAACAATTCGTTCAACTCTTGAAATTACACCACCAGAGCTTTT
>JAZUGZ010000077.1:0-4098 GCA_045641425.1 Candidatus Fimenecus sp. | reverse complement strand
TTTGCACTTACAAGATATTTTGAAGCACCTGAAACGTCAAATGTTGCAATAAGGTCGCCTTTTTTAACCTCATCGCCTACTGAAACTTTAACTTCTTCAGCACGAACGCCTTCAATTGCAATGTAATTATGTGAATAGCCTGACTTTACTGTACCGCTAACATCAAGGGAGTCAGTAATTGTGCCTTTTGAAACCTTAGTCATTTCATAAGCAACTGGTGGCTTTGGCTTAAACTGTTCATAAAGAACATAAGCTATTAACAATAAAAGCACTAATATACCAGCTATTATTGCTACCTTTGCTTTTGGACTTTTTTTCTTGAAATTTTTGAACACGTGACATCACTGCCTTATTAAAATTATATACTAAAATATTATACTAAAAAACTCATAATTTTCCAATAGTTTTTTGTTAATAATTTGTAAATTATTCATCAATTTTTCGCATATATTTAGTAAAAACATAATCAGGTGATAAAAATGCGGAAGATTATATCAGTTTTATTAGCTATTACATTAGTTTTTATGCTTACATCTTGCTCAAGAGAATCTAAATTTGGTGTTGGCGAGTTTTGCGACAGAATTAGAGCAGATTACGAAATTGAAGTAAATGAAAGCTCTGTTTATCTTGATAAACACGACGGCAAAAATAGAATTTACTGTACTTGTAATTCGTTTTTGCTTGTTCTTTATTTAGGTGTTAATGACAACATTTCAGGCGTGGCAATGATGATTCAAAACGATCAAAAAGATAAATTAGAAAGCTTTTTGGACAGTTACAAAAAATGTGTATGCGTTTTTACTGGAATGAACTTTGAAGATACCACAAAAATATTTTCTGATTTGAAAATTTCGGCTGATAAAATAAATTTTGCCGACAATAGCTCGGTTTGTACTGTCGGCAAATATAAATATTCGATTATTACAAATGAAATGACAATAACTCTATTTTGTGAGAGAGTTTAGTCTTCAGATGTTTCAGAAGCCACATTATCATCTTCGTAATTTGTTTCTACGAAATCAATATGCTCTGGATTATATTCGTAAGATGCAGGCTGTGGTGCAACATAACTTTCAGGCTCAGTTGGTACTATAATACCAAAATCCGCAGGATGAACAGTGCCATTTTGAATAGCGAATGCCTTAAGATTTTCATAATACATAGCTTTTACTGTGTAAACATAAGGAACAACATAAGCATAGCCAATTCCACAGGTAATAGCACCGAAAATATACCACGGAATAAATGATAAATCTAAAGCAAAAAGCTCGCCTTTATAGCCTTTTGTCATACGAGAGCTTACATATCTAACTTGGTCATAAGAAAGCTTTGGATTGTCATGAATAATGAATTTTACTTGTGAAAATTCATAAGCTTTAACAATACCCGGAATAATGAACAAAAGAGACCAAAGTCCAATAACTAAACTAGTTACAAAATCCACAACAAAATATTTTCCATAGTTCTTTGCACCCTCTTTATAAGGGAACGAGAAGTCAACATTTGGATTTTTACGTAGTGCTTCAAGGAAGTAGCCAGAAACAGCAACTACAAATGGAGCTAAAAGAAGTGATGTCCAAGAAATGCCAAG
The DNA here is from genome assembly GCA_045641425.1 of Candidatus Fimenecus sp. GTDB lineage: Bacteria > Bacillota > Clostridia > Oscillospirales > Acutalibacteraceae > Fimenecus. The sequence continues at coordinate 2,507 of JAZUGZ010000077.1, read as the reverse complement.
GTCAATACTATCAAAAATTGTATTTTGAGCATCTAAAAGTCTGTCGGCGCCCTCCCAAACTCTGTTATTCACATCTGAAATTACGCCTAAAACGATTCTACAACCATTAGCCATAAACCAAATAGGTAAATAAGTTACAAACAGTGTGAGCCAACGTCTATTTTCAGACAAATAATCTCTTGCCTGTGATTTAATACCTTTTCTGTTATTCATAAAACAACTCCCCTTTATTCTCTATGCCATTTTACACCTTGTGGTGTGTCTTCAAGAATAATACCCTGAGCTTTAAGCTCATCACGAATACGGTCAGCTTCAGCGAAGTTTCTTTCTTTACGAGCATTTTGTCTTGCTTCAATAAGTGCTTCAATTTCACTATCGAGTGATTCGGTCTTTCTGTTATAAACAAGGCCTAAAACATTTGTAAGCTCGTCAAAAAGGTCAGCTGCAAACTGTGCCATTTCTTTTGAAGCATTTTCGCCAATTACATTTGTGTTAATGTCACGGACAAGCTCGAAAACAGCTGTAATTGCATCTGCTGTGTTAAGGTCATCGTCCATAGCTGTGATAAATTGTGTGCGGCGTGACTCTAAAGTCTTTTTGATTTCGTCTGCATTTTCTGGCATTGTGTCATTACCATTAGAGATAGCGAAATCAAGGTTGTCACGGCAAGTGTAAAGACGCTGAAGAGATGCTTTGCACTGCTCAATAATATCAACACTATAATTGATTGGACTTCTGTACTGTGAAGAAATCATAAGGTAACGAATTGGCTCATAACCATATTTTTCAGCAACATCACGAACTGTGAAGAAGTTGCCAAGTGACTTTGACATTTTAACATTGTCAACATTGATATAGCCATTGTGCATCCAATAATTTGCAAATGGAGCGCCATTGCAGCACTCTGACTGTGCAATTTCGTTTTCGTGGTGTGGGAAAATAAGGTCCTGACCGCCACAGTGAATGTCGATAGTTTCGCCTAAATATCTACGAACCATTGCAGAGCATTCAATGTGCCAACCTGGTCTGCCCTTGCCCCAAGGCGAATCCCAATATGGCTCGCCCGGTTTAGCACCTTTCCAAAGAGCAAAATCCATTGGCTCTTTTTTAAGTTCGCCAATGTTAATTCGAGCGCCTGCTTCTAAATCTTCAAGTGGCTGATGTGAAAGTTTGCCGTATTCATTAAACTTTTTAGGGCTAAAGTAAACATCGCCATTCTCAACTGGGTAAGCATAGCCTTTTTCAACAAGAGTTGAAATGATATTTATTATCTCATCAATATTTTCAGTTGCTTTTGGATGAACCGTTGCTTCGCGGAAGTTCATACCCTTAACATCTTTCCAAAACTCTTCAATATATTTTTCTGAAACAGTTTTGTAGTCTGTTCCCTCTTCAATAGCTTTTTTAATGATTTTGTCGTCAATGTCTGTAAAGTTCTGAACAAAGCGAACATCATAACCCCTATATTCAAGGTAACGGCGAAGAGTATCAAACACGCAAAGTGGCCTTGCGTTACCAATATGGATATAGTTATAAACAGTAGGGCCACAAGCATAGATTTTAACTTTGCCCTCTTCTATTGTTTTAAGCTCTTCTTTTTTTCTTGTGAGAGTATTGTAAACCTTCATGAATTTTTCTCCTTATCTTTATATTCTTGTAATTCTTTTTCAAGTCTTTCTATTTTGCCTGCCATTCTGCAAAGCTCTTGCGAAACAGGGTCAGGAATATGGATTTGGTCGAGCCTATCTACACGAACACCATTTTGCTTAACAACCCTTGCAGGAACACCAACAGCAGTTGAATTGTCAGGTATTTCTTCAAGCACAACAGCACCCGAAGCAATATTAACATTGTCGCCAACCTTAAATGGACCTAAAACCTTAGCACCTGAACCAATCATAACTCCGTTGCCAATAGTTGGGTGGCGCTTGCCAACATCTTTACCAGTACCACCTAAAGTAACACCTTGATAAATTGTAACATCGTCGCCAATTTCGGTAGTTTCGCCAATTACAACGCCTGTGCCGTGGTCAATAAAAAATCGTTTACCAATTTTAGCAGCCGGATGAATTTCGATACCTGTTTTTTTAACTGCTCTTTGAGAAATTGCACGAGCGATAAACTTTTGGTTGTGATTCCAAAACCAGTAAGCTTTTCTATGCATTCTAATAGCTTTAAGACCAGGGTAAAGGAAAAGGATTTCAGCACTTGATTTTGCGGCTGGGTCTCTTTCTTTAACTGTTGCTATATCTTCTTTTAGTTGTTTGAACATTATATCAACTCCAAATAAAAAAGCCCCCAAAGCCAAAAGGCTTCGAAGGCGTAAGACGCGGTTCCACTTCGTTTTATAACTCGTTTGCTTTTAACGGGGCTACCGTGCAAGGATACTAACATTCCCCTTGCCTGCTCATAAGCGCACTTCACGCAAAAATTCTTAAAGGTGCTTTCAGCCGATGACACCTAATCTCTAAAAGAATGGAATTACGTTAAAGTCGGAGGCCAAGCGG
>JAZUGZ010000076.1:0-1824 GCA_045641425.1 Candidatus Fimenecus sp. | reverse complement strand
GTTCTCACCCCTTGCGCTTCGTTCTGCCATTCCCTCGTCCAGTTTTGGTTAGAGTTCCTAACGCAGTCTCGGCTGGCACCACCTACTGCCGAATGTTAAGTTTTAGAATATTTCATTTTGCTTGATGACCACATAGAACCAAGCATTTTTTGGGTCAGAGTTTCAGATTTGGTATAATGTTAAGTGGACCTGTGAATCGTTAACTCTGACTTAACATTCGCATTTACGAGTGTTCCAGCACTCGTAAACCTTGGGTCTAATTATAGCAGAAAAAAAACCACCAAGTTCTTTTTCGCTGAAAAAAATGCTTCTTACTTCGGTAGGAAGTATTTTTTTTGTTAAAAGATTTTTAACAAATACAAAGGTAAATAGACAATGGCAAGAAAGAAAGAGCCTTAAAACGCAATTAAAACGCTCATTTTTAGCGTTCTTGTGTGGGGTTTGGTCTGTTGTGTTGTTGGTGTTGTGTTTGTTGTTTAGAGTTCCAATTATCTTTGGCAATTTCACATTGTTCTTTGTAAATTTCGTGTTGTTTTTGCCAGTGTTTTTCTAATTTTACTTTCTCTTGTTCTTCTTTTACAAAGTCTTGTTTTGTTTTTTTTGTTCCAATTTTGTCTAAACTTGCAACAATAAGGTCATAAAATTTTGTAAAGAACTCATCAAGTTTTGGGGTTGTTGGGACTGTTTTAGTTTCATAATTTACGGCTTGCTGCAATTCACCTAAATTCATAAAAAACTTTGTTCTAATCTTGATTAAATCGCCAAGCAGTTTATAAAGTTTATCTTGATTTATGCTTTTGTATTTTGTGCTAATGTCATTATTAAGTGCTTTTACAACTCGGTTGTATTCGCACTTATAAGATTTTGCACCAGTAGTTTTTTCAATTTGGCGAGCCTTCCATCCTTCGTGAATTGTTGCTATCTTGTTTTGCGAACCCCAATAACTATCTTTGTCGTGATATGCTTTGTGTGAAATTTGATTTTCATTGTCTAAATGCTTGTTGCATTCTTGCGACCAGTTCTCACGCAAGGACAACAAAAAGTCTTTTTCATCAAGCATATTGCTTTCAACTTTTTCACGCTTCCACATTTTGCGACCACGCTCACCAATCTTTTGCTGACCTGTTTTTTTGTCAATAATTGGTATGCGTTCACCCTTTTCATCGGTTGCATATACCTTTTTAATCTTTGGTGCAAACTCGCCTTTTTTATTAACGGCTCTATTCGTGATCAGAATGTGTGCGTGTGGGTTGTGATTTTCTGGATCATTGTGAATTGCATAGTTCACACAATAGCCGTTTTTGACAAAGTTGTCGTTAAGATACTTGCGTAAAACTTCAATTTGCAAGGTGCTGTCAAACTCTCGTGGCAACGCCACAATCATTTTTTTTGCAACTCGTGCGTTTGCTTTTTTCTCATAGTTTTCAAGAGCATTGAAACAAGCTTCAGCTGAACCAAACGAACTATAACTCGGCTCTAAAAATTCACTTGCAACTAAGTCGGCTCGGTCGCTATAATCAAAGCTTTGTTTTGTTGCATCGCATTGAATACTATCACGATTATGATAGGCAAGAGTTGCAACGGAACAACCACCTTTTGCCCTTGAAACATTGCTTATACTTAACGAGTAAATAGCCATTATAACCTTTCAAAAACCATAAGCATTTGACCACACCTTGTGTGTGGTTGTAAATGCGCTCTGCGAGGCAAGAATGTTATAAGTTTATAACAAAAATACTTTTTAATTATGGTTTTTTAAAGATTTTTCAAAAACGATAAAAAAAACAAGCAGAGGTTTACTAAAGTGTATCCCTTCTTTTTTGA
>JAZUGZ010000075.1:0-10805 GCA_045641425.1 Candidatus Fimenecus sp. | reverse complement strand
AATTATCCCCTAAGGCAATTTAATCCTTAACTACAACTCAAGGTCGTGGGTTCGAGTCCCATCACTAGCTCCAAAAGAAAAAAGCAGGTCATTAGACCTGCTTTTTCTATATTGTTTTAACAACCCCTCAGTTGTTAATAGCAATGGCGAAACAATTTTATTCAACTGTTTTAGCAATTTTAATAAGCTCATCTTCAGGCAATGAAGCATTTATCATATATATGTAGTCATTCTTAGTCCAAATAACAATACTGTGACCATCGGACCCTATGTTGCATTTATACACAACGCCGTTATCTGTGATTGTATGGGTTTCTATATTTTCAGTATTAAAAATAATTTCGGCAGTTGATGAGTTTTTGCTTATAACAATACTTTTGCCTTGTGAATCAGCAAAATTACACCACGAAATTTTTGAAGCTTTTTCTTCACTTACTAATTCAAAACCAGCTGGTACATAACCAATCTTTATTTTTCCGTTTACTGAATTGTTGTTAGATTTAGTAAGTTTATATGTTCCAAATACTCCATAATTCTCAATAATATATTCACGCGATGACGGAATAGCAAAAGCAGTAAACAAAAGTGTTGAGATTATTGCAGCGACCGTGATAAGTCGAACAGTTTTTGTTGTAAACACGTGATATTTATTATCACGCATTTTATTAAATAAATTTTTTAACCATTTTGCGTGTCTTTTAGTATATTCAGCTTCTGGTATAATGTCAGGGAAACTATTTCCCCAATCATTTAACGACATTTCACACACCTTTTCAAACTTTGTCAACTAATCACTTCCCTTTATATATTCTTTAATAAATTTAATTCCTAACATACATCTTTTTCTTACAAGCACTTCTGATATTTTTAACAGTTTGGCTATTTCCTTGCCTGACATATTGTAAACATATTTTAAGTAGCAAATATATTTATATTCTTCTGGCATATTGTCAAATGCTTCTTTAAGTTGCATTTCATCATAAACATCAAATTCTTTTATTGATAAATCATAAAATGCTGTAAGGTCTGCATCAACAACATTATTGATATGCTTTTTCTCTTTGCGATACATATCAATTGCTTTACTTTTAGTAACTGTTCTTACGTAATTCCATAATCTTTTATCGTTAAAGTCGTGTGAAATGTTATGAAATTCCTTTGCAAAATATTCAAGGACTTCGTGAGCGCAATCTTCGGCATTTTCTTTAGTGTGTAAATGTTCTTTTGAAATATAGTATATGGTGTTATAAAATTTTTTGTAAAATTCTTCAAATAATTGCTCATCTTCAGGGTTTTCAAGCAAAGCAAAATACATAAACAACATAATGTAGCCCCTCCTTACACATTGATTATAATTTAATGCAATAAACAATGCAAGGCGTAAATTTTTACAAAACAGCAGTACCGTTAGGTGCATTCTTGTATAGCTCCATAATTTCTATCGTTAAAATTATATAGAATGTTATAAAAATTTTTTCAAGTACCTTTTTAGGTGCTTTTTCTATTGCCAAACGTGTGTAAATAAAGTACAATAAAGAAAAATGGTTAGGAGTTTTAATATGGAAATTAAACAATTTGGGCATCTTTCATTTAACTGCAAAAATTTAGACAAATCGGTAGCATTTTACTGTGACACATTAGGTTGTAAACAAAAATTTTCGCTTCACTACTCCCAATTTATTGACACAATTAAAACTCAAAACATAAAATTGCCCTCTTTCATTTTGGGTATGCTCCAAAAGAAAAAGGACAAAGTTTGGATAACATATATTGAAATTGCAGACGGAGTTTTCATTGAACTTTTTGACCAAATTGGCGCTGTTATTTCACATAAGGCGGGTGCAATACACCAAAACTACCAGCACTTTGCTTTAATTGTTGACGACATTGAAAAAACAAAGGCAGACCTTAAAAATAAAGGTGTTAAAATTGACATTGATATTTCTTTAGGTGTTGATGGCACTTACCAAATGTGGATTCACGACCCAGACGGCAACAAGATTGAAATTATGCAATATACCGAAAATTCATTACAAACTAAATAAGCAAAAAATTAGAGCATCTCAACCGAGATGCTCTTTGTTTTTCTTATAAATAAGAATCGAGGCTACAATTCCAATTATTATAGGTATTAAGACTATTGATACTGTTATGATTGTGTTGAGCATATTATAAGTGTATAAATCAAAAACCCTTTCAAGCATTTCAGATACACCGCCAAACAAAGATAAAAGTGGCCATGCAAAAACCATAAATATAAAGGCAATCATTATTAAGCCATCTAACCCTAAAAGGCTAAATGGTATTATAAGAATTCCCGAAATAATTGGAACAAATAAAACTATTATAGATGCATTATAGAAATTTTCTTTTTGGTGTTTAGCCGAAAATAATGCAAGGCATATACAAAAAGCCATAATAAAAAATGGATAGAAAAATACTGCTATTGTCGAATTGAACATATGTCCTGAATCAATAATGAAGTACCCGCCTGAAATAAAAAATCCTAAAATCCAAATTACAAATGAACATAGAATGCCAGCAAATGCTTCTCTAAAAGTTTGCTTTTTTGTCCTCTTAATTTGATTATTAACAACTGGTACAAGGTCTTTTACAAGTTCATTTGTATCTTTATTTATATTTTCTTCCATAACTCGTTCTCCCTTTAACAATTCGTCAACCGAGATTTCAAAAACTTCTGCAAGTGAAACCAAATATGAAATTTCTGGCATACCTTTACCGGTTTCCCAGCGTGAGATTGCTTTATCTGTGCAGGAAATTTTTTGGGCAAGATCTTTTTGAGTAAGATTTTTCTCACATCTTAAATCTTTTATAAACTGACCAATTTTATTAGCGTTCACAAAATCACCTCTTGCCAAAATGTTATCATTTGTTACCCGTTTTTGCAACCTATGAATCATAGAGTTATGCTTTTCACAAAAATAAAGGTGGGTTACCCCACCTTATATTTTAATCTTTCTTATCATCGTGATGTGGTAAATGGATTTCAGGCATTGCAAGATTATCGTACTCAATCTCTTGCTCTTCTTCATCTACCTTTTCAATGTTTGCTCTGTCTGTGTGAATTTCTGGTACAGCAAGATTTTCACTTTCAACTCTATATTTCTTAAATAATTTTTTTAACATATAAATACCTCTTAAATAATGTTGATAAACAATGTAATTACCAAACTGTTTATAAAGTCTGCAAACAAGCTACCAATAATTGGGATAAGCAAATACGCCTTAACTGATGGATAATACTTGTCGCAAAGAGCTTGCATATTTGCCATAGCGTTAGGTGTAGCGCCCATACCAAATCCGCAGGTACCAGAAGTAATAACAGCTGCGTCATAATCTTTGCCCATTACTCTGAACACTACGAAATATGTATAAACAATCATAAATATTGTTTGACCAGCAAGAAGCACAAGAAGTGGAAGTGCAAGGTCAGCAAGCTGCCAAAGTTTGAGCATAATCATAGCAATACCAAGGAAGAGTGAAAGACAAATACCACCGATGTCGTTAATCTCACCCATGTGTACTTTTATTTTGCCCGTATATTCGCCAATATTACGAATTACCGCCGCTGCTATCATAGCACCAATGTAAATTGGGAATGTCATGCCAGTAAGTGAAAGAAGATATGAAATTCCAGTACCAATACCGATTGCAATTACAAGCTGGAAAACAGCTGGAGCGTAATTTGTAAAGCTTCTTGCGTGATGTTCTTCATCCTCAACTAATACACTATCGTCAGCCTCAACCTCAATTTGTTTTAAGTTTTTCTTAGTAATAAGTCGGTTACCAATTGGGCCACCAATAATTGAACCGACTAAAAGGCCAAAGGTTGCCGCCGCAGTACAAACTGTTGTTGCACCTTTAATTCCAAAGTCCTCAAGAACTGGGCCAAATGCACCGGCAGTACCGTGACCACCAACCATAGGGATTGAACCAGTGCAAAGACCAATAAGTGGGTCAATGTGAAGCACTTTTGCAAGACCAACCGCAACACCATTTTGTGAAACGATAAGTACAATTACAAGTACAAGGAAAACAAGAAGTGACTTACCACCACTTTTAAGAACCTTCATATTAGCCTGGAAGCCAACTGAAGTAAAGAACATTACCATACAAATCTCACGAAGTGTATCGTTAAATGAAACTTCAACAAGCTTTGTTGAATAAAGAATTAAAGTTAAAATTGCAAATAAAAGTCCGCCAACAACTGGTGCTGGAATACAGAATTTTCTTAAAACTGCAATTTTCTTTCTTAAGAACATACCAATTAAAAGAACAAGCACTGCAATAAATGTTGTTTGGTACATATCAAACTTGAAAGAATATTTACAAACACTTTCTGCATTTGTAAAGTAAGATGAAGCACCAGAGTGAACCCCAACTGCAAAGCCATTTTCACTTTCAGGCTTAACTAACTGAAGCTCTGTTGAAACGCCATCTTGAATTTTGTCTTTATTTTCAAAAATTGCTGTTGTAATCTTTTTAACTGTTTCGCTACTTAAATTGTCAGAAGCGAAAAGCATTGATTTAATTCCAACGGTAATAATATCTTCATCTATTCCATCATAAGTGCCAGCTGGAATAATAAATTCGTTGTAAAAACCATATTTTTGAGTTAAAGCGTTAACCTTTGAAGCATCAATTGAAACAAGGCGAATATTTTGAAGCTCAGAAATAATTTTTGTATTAGTACCAACTGTTACAAAGAAAGCATCAATTTTACCGCTTTCGAGTGCCTTGGCAGCTTCAGAATAATTAAGATTTTCTTTCTTGATTTGGTCAGTAGTAATACCAAAAATGCCTAAAACCTGAGTTGCATTTTGCTCACTGCCTGACTCTTTTTCGCCTACGCTTACAGTTTTACCGCGTAAATCTTCAACACTGTCGATTTTTGAGTCCTTACGAACAACAATTTGAACAGCTTCTGTGTAAAGCTCGGCAACTGCACTGTAACCCTTGTAAGCACCCATTTTTTCAAATGTGCCAGTGCCATTGTAAGCATCATTAGCAATATCTTCTTGAGCAATTGCTAAATCAAAATATCCCTCTGACAAAAGTCTAAGGTTAGCGGCAGAGCCTGCTGTGTTTTTAAGTTCAGTTTCTATGCCATTTTCTTTGAAAACATTAGAAATTGACTTACCTACTTCTTCATAAGTTCCCCCTGCACCTGCTGTGCCTATTTTTATTTTGTCAGGTGTTTTTGAACAACCAACAAAAGAAAAAAGCATTACAAACACAAGAAGAGTAACAATTATTTTTTTCATTTTTACCCCACTCCGAGTTTATTTTGTACTATTATAATTCATTTGCCCTGTAATTGCAACACAAAAGCAAAAACAGCCGAGAAAACTCGACTGCTTTCGCTTGGTGAATATTGAATTTGGAATTTTTATTTAATGAAAAGTCTGCCCTGTTCAATGCACTCAATACCAAATGATGTTAAGATTACATAAGTTGCATCGATACCGTCAACAGCTTTGTCGCCATCGCAGTCAGCAGCCATTAAAAAATAAGTGTTTGTAATAATTTCTTCTGCTTCTGCTACTAAGCTAAGTGTATTAGCATCTGCTTCGTCAACAGCGCCGTCGCCATTTACATCACCATAAAGGATAACTGTAAGCTTTTCATATACCTTGCCAGTAAGCTTTGATGTGTATGTGATTACTGCACCTGTACCTACAAGGTCAGTTTCTGCAAGGTCTTTACCTTCAATGTTTACGATTGAAATTTCAACTTCATCATTCTCAAGTAATGCCTTAACATCAGCTACTGTGTTTTCGCCTACTGTGAAGCCATCAATAAGTCCGTCTGTACCTGTAAGGTCATCTCTGCGGTCAATAACTATATTGCTGTCTTCTTTTGGTGTGATTACTGTAAGCTCATAAACTGGAGTAATTGTCTGGCTACCAGTGATTACTGTATCGTCTGGGATTATGTCGCCATTTTCATCAACATAACCTACAAGGTCTTTACCGTCTTTTTCCTGTGGAACTTCGTCTTTAAGTTCGTCAGCAATTTCGCCCATTGTAGTGCCAACTTTGTCAGTGATTTCAGTAATTACATCGCCATTTTCGTCAGTAATTGTAATTGTGATTTCATCTGTAAGACCTGCAATTGCATCGTCAAGGTCCTTAATAGCCTTTTCAATATCTTCAGGTGTTGCATCAGGATTATCAAGTACATCTTTTGCTGCATCAATAGCATCTTCGAGAGTTTTGATTGATTCGTCTGACATACCAGTTGTATCTGTATCTTCAGCTTCTTTAATCTTATCAGCAAGAATTTCTTTTTCAGCATCTGCAATTGCTTCAATAAGTGCATCTGTTACTGCATCAACTGTAGCCTGCTCAGAAGCTGGAAGGTCTTTGTCAAGTGCATCTGCCTGAGCGATTGCATCTTCAAGAGCTTGCTTTGCTTCGTCTGAAAGGTTTGTTGTGTCAATATCAGTTGCCTTGTCGTAAGCTGCTTCTTCATCTGTGTAGTCAGCCTTATCTTCAAGACCTGCGATTGCATCTTCAATTGCTTTAATAGCTTCTTCGATTTCTTCAGGTGTTGCTGCTGGATCTGTCTTACCTAAGATTTCTTCAGCATTTTCGATTGCATCTTCGAGTGCATCCTTTGATTCGTCTGTTTTACCAGTTGTATCTGTATTCTTTGCATCATCAAGAAGGTCTGCGAGTGCTTCTTTTTCTGCAGTTGCAATAGCTTCAATAAGTGCATCTGTTACTGCATCAACTGTTGCTTGTTCAGAAGCTGGAAGGTCTTTATCAAGTGCATCTGCTGCTGCGATTGCATCTTCAAGAGCTTTCTTAGCTTCATCTGAAAGTTTTGTTGTGTCAATGTCAGTTGCCTTGTCGTAAGCTGCTTCTTCGTCTGTGTAGTCAGCCTTATCTTCAAGACCTGCAATTGCATCTTCGATAGCTTTAATAGCATCTTCAATTTCTTCTACTGTTGCATTCTCGTCTGCAAGAACATCTTCTGCATTTTTAATTGCATCTTCGAGAGCATCCTTTGACTCATCTGTTTTACCAGTTGTGTCTGTGTTCTTTGCATCATCAAGAAGGTCGTTAAGGTCGCCCTTATCAGGAACAAGACCGTCAATTGCATCTTGGAGATTTTGGATTGCATCTTTAATCTCTTCTACTGTTGCATCTGGGTTACCTAATACATCTTTTGCATCGTCAATTGCCTTTTGAAGATCTTCAGCTGTTTCGTCAGTGTATTTATCCTGTGGAATTGCTTCTGCATCTGCGATTAAATCTTCAAGGTCTGACTTATCAGGTGTAAGACCCGCAATAGCATCTTCGATAGTCTTAATTGCATCTTCGATTTCTTCAACAGTTGCATCAGGGTCTGCAAGAACTTCTTCAGCATTTTCGATTGCATCTTCAAGGTCTTTAACTGACTCTGGAGTCATACCGTCTGTATCAGTATTCTTTGCATCATCAATTAAATCTGCAAGACCTGATTTGTCAGGAACAAGACCATTGATAGCATCTTTAACTGCTTCTACTAACTCGTCAAGAGTTGCTTGATTGTCAGTAATTGGGTGTTTTGTTTCTGGGTTAAGGAAGTCTTCAACAGCTTTAATTGCATCTTGGAGTATTGCTGTTGTATCAGCGTCATATTTACCACTATCGATAGCAGCTTTAGCATCATCTACTGCTTTGTTTGCATCAGTTGTATCAACTGTGTGAACATCTGCAGTGAAGTCATACTTAACTTCATCATCAGGATTTACTTCTGTACCGTCAGCGTAATAAACACCGATAACTGCTTCGTTTTCGTCAAGTGAATCTTTAATAGTATCAAGGACACCAGCTTCATCAACTGTTGTGCCTGGCTCAACTTTAATTGTATCAACTACTTCGCCATTGTTTGTGATAGTTACATCAATCATTTCAACGGCATTTTTAATTGCATCTTTAAGAGCTGCTGCTGCATTGTCAATTGCTGTCTGGTTAACACCTTCTGCATCATTGATTAAGCCTTTTTCGATTGCATTAGCATTCTGGAGTGCTGTCTGAATTGCTGCCCAAGAGTCTGCTGTAAAGTCGTCTTCGTTAAGAGCTTCTGCCTTAGCAATTTGCTCATTAAGATCACCGTAGTAGCATTCGCCTAAAGGAGCGATATTTTCACGAGCATCTTTAAGTGCATTTGCTATAGCGTCAATATAATCTTGGTCAAGAACTGTAAGGTTTCTTGAAATTTCTTCAGCATCTTTAAGTGCTTTTTGATAATCTGCCCAAGACTCTGCTGAAGCTGTTGTTTCATCAAAGTCCGGAGTAATTGCAAGCTGTCTGTCAAGCTCTGTATAATCTGCTGGGTTAAATTCAAGAGCGTTTGTTGCATTGATAAGGTTCTGTGCTGCTGCATCAATGATTGCCTGGTTAATACCATCGTTATCATCAATCATATTTCTTTCAACAGCCTGAGCGTTTGCGAGTGCTTCAGTGAAAGCTGCAAGTGTTTCAGGTGTGAAGTCTGCTGTGTCGAGTGCAGTTGCTTCTTTAATTGCCTTATCAAGCGCACCGTAGTAGCATTCGCCATTTGGTGTAAGACCAGCGAGAGCATCTGTAAGGTCTTGTGCTGCTTTGTCAACTTCTGACTGACCGAGAATATTGAATTCATCGGCTGTGCCCTTTGTTGCCATTACTTCTTCAGCTTTTGCAAGTGCTCTGTTGTATTCTTCAATAGAAGCCTCTGAATAGTAGCTTTCTGGATTATCTAAACCAGCATTTGCAAGTGCTTCTTCGAGTGCTGAGTAGTCAGCTGGAAGAACTGTGATATTTTCAAGAGCTGCAAGAAGCTCATTTGCTAAATCGTTGATTTCGTCTTGATGTGAAGCATCAAGGTTACGATCAATATTCTGTGCTTCTTTAATCTTTTCAATAAGTTCGTCTTTTGCTTCGTTATTTGTTACATAGTCAAGTGGAAGCTCAGTTGCTGCAGTAAGTGCTGCATCAAGCTGTGAGTAGTTTGCAGGTGCAACTTCAAGATTTGCAAGTGCATTGTTAATTGCTTCTGCAAAGCCGTCAACTGTTGCTTGCTGTGAAAGTGGAAGTCCTTCAGTAACATCTGCAATAGCTTTGTTAAGAGCTGCTACTGTTTCGCTTGTGTAACCTGAAAGATTTTCAGGAACATTTGCGAGTGCTTCGTTAACTGCTGTATAGTCTGCAAGGTTCTTTGTGAATTCTGCATTGAACTGTGCATCTTCTGTTAAATTGATTGTTCTAACTGCGTTTGTGTCGCCATCTGACCACTGTGAGAATGTGTAGTCAACTGTGCCTTTTGCTTCAACTGTTGCGAAAGCAAATGCGATTGTTTTATCCTTAACTGAATAAGGAGTAACTGCTGTACCATCAATTGAATTTACAACGATATCAGCTGTTTTTTCGTTTGCTGTGAATGTTGCATTGTAAGCGAATTTAAATTCTGTAAGTGATGCTGTTGCAGCTTCAACCTGACCCTGAGTTACCTCACGAGTGTTAAATACCGTCTTAGCTTCTTCAATAGCCTGAAGCCATTCATTCCAGTTTGCTGAACCATTAAATTCAACTGTAATTGCTTCGTCAATAGCTGCCTTTAATGGAGCCTTATCATAAACATAAAGTTCAAAGCTTGGGTAAGAAACATTGCTTGAAAGAGCACCGTTTGCCTCTTTATAAGGGCCCATAAAGTATCTTGTGTTTTTACTACCTGAATAAAGGTTTTCTGAATAAGTTTTGATTTCGTAAATGTCTTTTGTATCAATAACTGCAACCCTTACTCTAACATTGCCAACATAAAGTCCAGGAATAACTGTATATGCTTCATCACGTGCTTCAACACTACTTGCAAGCGAACCATTTAAGTTTGCACTTGTTGAACGAGTGTGTCTGTCGCCGTAGCCCTTATCGCCAACTACAAGATTATCGTTTGTTGCGTTTGCATCATTAAATCCTGTAAAGAAGTCATCGAAGTTTACTACATCATTACCACAAATTGTGTTATTGAGAGCTTTTGCTGATAAAGGACCAGCTACACGCCAGTTTAAGTCAAGAAGCTGAGCTTCTGCAAATTTTGTTTCAGCGTGCCAAGCAATATGATAAATATCAAGCGACTCAGTTTTATCGAGATAAACTTTAGTTGCTGAAAGAGTAATTCTTGTAGCATCCTGAATGTTTCCGTTAGTCCATCTTTTTGAATCGTTCTGACCATCAACATTAAGAATCCATTGACCTGGAGCTTTTGTTGACTCGTTAACAGGGATATCTGAAATGTTGCCAACACCTGTTGGAATAACTTTTGCTATGATTTCTTTAAGAGATTCAGTAGCTTCTGCTACATAAGCTTTGTTTTCTTTACCACTAGAGAGAACTGTGTCAACTGGATGAACATTAGCTATTTCGTTTGCAAGTTCATCTTTAATTGCCTGATCAACTTTAGGATTATTGATAAGTTCTCTAGCTGTGTTAAGAGCTGTGTTATATTCTGAGAAGTCCATTGGAAGGAGATTGTCAACTGCTTCTACCATTGCATCGATTTCGCTCTGTGTGAAAGGAACAGTACCATCTGTCATATGGTTATTTTCAATTGTTGCAATAAGATTTTCAAGAGCTGTTGTATTTTCAACTTCACCATTCTCTATAAGCTCTTTTGCATTTTCTACGATTTCAATTAACTGTGTTTCGTCAACAACTTTAATTGTAAGAATGATTGGCTCATCAATTGTTTTAACTATTGCTTGGATTTTAAATATTGTAGGTGTATTTTCAATTTCTAAATCTTTGATGAATTCGGTA
>JAZUGZ010000074.1:0-6900 GCA_045641425.1 Candidatus Fimenecus sp. | reverse complement strand
ATATCATCTAAAATCTCTTTAAGAATTTTGTCTGCACCGATTTGTTTAACATCTTCAGCGGTATAAAGATGAACACCTTGATTTTCACAAATTGTGTATTCCTCAGGGTCTATGCTTCGAGCACCAATAATATAAAGGTTTTCGCCATAAATGTGGATTTTGTTTTCGCCAATGTCAAGCTCTTTTGGGCAAAGGCCAAGTGCTTCGGCTAAAGGCATACCGTGAATGTAACCAGTAAGGGAGCTTTCCATAGTGTTAATGTCTGTATGGCCGTCAACATAAATTACAGCTATGTCATTAGGACCAGTTATGTCAGAAAGAGCGGCAATACTGCTCATAGCAATAGAATGGTCGCCACCAAGGCAAATAGGAATTAAGCCCATTTCGTGACCGTCAAGCATATTTTCGTAATTTTGCCAGTTTACAAGCATTACTGTGGAAAGCCCTTTAAGGCGAGGGTTTTCTTTTTTGTCTGCCGTTTCCCTTTCGCCCTTAAAGTCACAAAACAATGCCTTTTCGCCCATTAGCTTCATAAGGCCATTTTCTTTAAGTGATTTGTAAGCGTTTTCGCTACCCTTTGTAGGGGAGCCAACGCAAACTGGAGCTTCGCAAATTAAATATTTAGCATTAGTATTTTTCATAATTTAACCTAAATCGTGCTTATCGGTAATTTCGATTTCTGCATTTTCAAATCCACCAATATTAAACACAATAATCTCATTTTCTTCTTTTAGAATTGCGCCCGGAATGTAAAGTGACTTTTGTGGACCAACATTCCAAAATCTGCCAAGATTAAACCCGTTTACTACTACAAAACCACGGTTAAATCCCTCTAGATGAACAAAACAGTCGCTTTTGTTTTCGGCTTTGAATGTGCCTTTTAAGAAAATTGGCTCGTTTTTATTCTTAAAGCCAGTGTAATTAAGCTTATGAAGGTTGTTCATTGGAAGAGTCCAAACATCAAAGTTCATAAGGCGCTGAATACCAAGGTAAATGTCGGAAATTCCTTTTCGGTCAAGCATATTTTCGCCATAGTTTACCCTGCCCATTGTGTCAACAAGAACGCCAATTTTCTTTTCGCCCTTAAATTTGTGCATAAGGTAAGGCTTGCTTTCGCCCGGCTTTTTCTTGAAAATAAGGTCTTTTACAGACGGCTTATCGTCAAGGGTGTAAAGTGTTCGGTCAATTTCGTGCTTGCACTCGCCGTCAATATAAACCTCGGCAAAATCGTGGACATTTTTAATGTAAAGTGGAGTTTCTTCGTAACTACCTGAAACTTTAGTTTCGTAATAAATAAGACCAAAGTTTTGGCCAAAATATTCCATACTTTCAGGCACTGGAACGTGGTGCTTCTCGCCAATAATATCAATATTATCAAAAAGTGGAGCAGCATTAGTAAGCTTAACCTTGCCAATGTTTTGAACAGTAGGCGAAGGTGGAAGTTCTCCCATTTCTATACCCTGTTTTTCACAAAGAAGCTTACGAACAGCGTGGTAAGCTGGAGTATAGTCGCCATTTTCAGTTAAAAGAGCGCAATAGTCATAGCTTGTAACAGTTGGCTCGTAGCCGTGGCCAGGGTTATGGTTAGCACCAGCGGTAAAGCCAAAGTTTGTGCCACCGTGGAACATATAAACATTAAATGAAGCGTCAATATCAATAAAATCTTTAAGCTCTTTTACAATTTCGTCACTGGTTCTTGTGTGATGAATGTCACGCCAATGGTCAAACCAACCGCACCAAAACTCGCCACACATATTAGGGCCGTCATTCTCAAAATCTTCAATGCAATTAAATGCGGTTTTTGCTTTTGAGCCGAAGTTAAGAATCTTGAAAAGATGTGGAAGTGAGCCACCGGAAATCATATTTCGCTCGTTACCGTCTGAAGTGTAGAGCAAACAGTCAATTCCACAATTTCGAGTTAAATCTTCAACGAATTGTAAATACTCTTTGTCGTTACCGTAAGAGCCATATTCATTCTCAACCTGCATTGCGATAATATTACCACCATTACTTTGTAAATGTGGCACAAGACGAGATAAAAGCTCTTTATAAAAACGAGTAATTGCAGTAAGAAAATCAGGATACATACAGCGAATTTGCATATTTTTATCTTTAAGAAGCCATGACGGAAGACCGCCAAAATCCCACTCGGCGCAAATATATGGACCAGGGCGAACAATACAGTAAAGACCAACCTTTTCTGCGGTTTCTACAAACTTTTCAATGTCAAGAATACCGGAGAAGTTGAACTCGCCCTCTTTTGGCTCGTGCAAATTCCAACAAACATAGGTTTCAACTGTGTTAAAACCAGCGAGCTTTAATTTTGTGAGTCTGTCTTCCCAGCACTCTGGAACAGTACGGAAATAGTGCATAGCACCAGAGTAAATGTGAAAAGGCTTGCCGTCCATAAGGAATTGTTTGTTCTTAATTTCTAACATAATATATATCCTTTCGGTTAAATACAACTATGATATTATTGTACCTATTATTACTAATTTTTGCAAGTGTTTGGCATAAAAAAACGGAGTGAAAACCACTCCGCTTAAAGTATATTCGCTTACTTTTTGAAATTGCAATTAGGAACAAGCTTTTTAAGAAATTCTCTTGTTTCTTCTGGCTTAATATTCGGAATAGATGCAATTTCTTTTTCGAACATATCGTCATCAATTGGAAGAGGTGCTGTGACGAAGATTTTGTCGTTCTGTGTTTTGCGTCTGCCGTCAAGCTCTTCTTCTAAAGAAAGCTCTTCATAAAGCTTTTCGCCAGGTCTAAGCCCTGTAAACTGAATTTCAATATCTTTATAAGGCTCAAAGCCTGAAAGTCTAATAAGGTTTTCAGCGAGTGAAACAATTTTAACTGGCTCGCCCATATCAAGAACGAAAATCTCGCCACCCTTTGCAAGGCCACCTGCCTGAACAACGAGCTGTGAAGCTTCAGGAATTGTCATGAAATAACGAGTAATGTCAGGATGAGTAACTGTAACTGGGCCACCCTGTTTAATCTGCTCTTTGAAAATCGGAATAACGCTACCATTTGAGCCAAGAACATTACCAAAACGAACAGCGGCAAACTTTGTGCCCTTTGAAATTTTGCTGAAATGCTGAACTGTAAGCTCGGCAATTCGCTTTGTAGCACCCATTACGTTAGTTGGGTTAACAGCCTTATCGGTTGAAAGAAGAACAAAGTTCTTAACGCCAAATTCATTAGCACAAAGGCAGGTGTTGTAAGTGCCAAGAACGTTGTTCTTAACTGCTTCGTAAGGACTGTCTTCCATAAGCGGAACGTGCTTGTGAGCAGCTGCGTGGAAAACTGATGACGGATGGAACTCCTCAAAAACTTCACGAAGCCTTGTAATGTCACGAACTGAACCAATACGAATTTCAATTTGTGGAGCGCCACAATAACGGCGGTCAAGTGCATTTTTAAGAGTGAACGCATTGTTTTCGTAAATGTCGAAAATAACGATTTTCTCAGGAGCGTAACGAGCAATTTGACGGCAAAGCTCACTGCCGATTGAACCGCCACCACCAGTTACAAGAATTGTTTGACCAGTAAGGTATTTACAAACTTCAGTATCAAGCTTAATTTCAGGGCGAGCAAGAAGGTCAAGAACATCAACATCACGAATTTTTTCGGAGATTTTGTCGTTAACACCGGTAAGCTCGTCAATATTAGGAGCTGTTTTAAGGTTACAACCTGTGCTCATTGCAACTTCAAGAATTTCACGCTTGCGCTCAGCGGTTGCAGATGGAATACAGAAAATTATTTCGTTAACATCATATTCTTTAACAAGCGCTGGAATGTCAGCAATGACACCGCCAACTGGAACACCATTGATTGAAGAACGAAGCTTGTCCTCATTATCATCAACAATAACTACTGGCGAGCCAAATTTGTAACCGCTCATACTCATTTCGTAAAGAACAGATGAGCCCATATCGCCAGCACCGATAATCATAATGCGCTTATTTGCAGTGCCACGTCTGCGTTTGGCATCTGAACGAAGTGTTCTGTAAGTTGTGTAAAGCATTCTAACGCCAATGCTGAAGAAACAAATGAAAAGGAACGAGTCAATGTATGTAATGTAAGGCATACATCTAAAGCCTTGAATGTGAAGCTTTTGACCTATGTACTCCCCTGTCCAGAAAATTATTGTACCAAGAGCGGTCGAGAACACAGTGCTTAAAAGGTCGTAAAATCCCATGTATTTCCAAAGGTTGTTGTAGAGCTTGCGAATTAAAAACAAGCCAATGAAAATTACTGTAATAAACGGAAAACGAACGATTAAGTATTTTGTAATTTCTCTTGGTAATGCAAATCTAAAATGCAAGAAAAGTGAAAGAGCAAACGAACCATTTACTACTATTACGTCAAAAATTAAAAGAAGAACTCTTTGAATTTTGAACTTATCTATAATTGCCTTCAAAATATTCACCTCAAAAAATCTATTGACCAAAGTCATACGAAAATATTTTACTCTATTTCTATTATAATGTCAAACTATATTATATAAATAAAATGACCAAATTTTGTTTACATATTTTTAGCATTGTGATATTATTATCATGGAGAAAAAAGGCGTTTGGAGGCGTAAAAATGAAATGTATCGGCAAATGGACAGGCAGAGTTGATACTTCTTTTTTTAAGGGTTCAGCGGTTGTTGATATTTTTGATGACGGTGGGAAATACGGCTTTAAGGTAACCTCCTCGGCACTTGATAAAATTCCAAGCTTTAGTGTTACTGATATAGTTGAAGGCGAAAACAGCCTTTCTGGAATAGCAACAGTTAATATGTTTGGCGGTATTAAAGCAAAGGTTAAGGTAGAATTTAACGGAGATACATTTACTGGCGAAATTCAAATTCCGATTTTTGGGGTTATTCCGATTTTAGATGGTAGGAGAATAGGTTAATGGAGTTTAATTGTAAATACGCCAAAAAATGTGGGGCGTGTCAGCTTTCAAACCTTAGCTATAAAGAACAGCTCAGCTTCAAAATGGCAAATGAGATAAAGCTTCTTAAAAGATTCAATAAGGTTGAAGAGATTATTGGGATGGAAAACCCATATAACTACCGCAATAAGTCACAATATGCCTTTGGCACATTTCGTGGCAAAATGGTTGCGGGGGTTTATCAGTCCTCAACTCACAATATAATTGATATTGAAAAATGTCTTTTAACAGACGAGAGAGCAGACGAAATATTCTCGGTAGTTAAAAAGCTTCTAAAGAGCTTTAAGCTTAAACCTTATGACGAAAGAACTGGACAAGGCTTTCTTCGCCATTTGCTCGTAAAAACAGGTTTTAAGAGTGGCGAAACAATGGTTGTGCTTGTAACTGGTACAAGTCAGTTTCCTAAAAAACGCTCGTTCGTAAATGCTTTAGTTAAAAATTGTCCATACATCACAACTGTTGTTCAAAATGTGAATAACAAGTTCACAAGTATGGTATTAGGCAACAAAAGTGAAGTGCTTTTTGGTGACGGAAAAATTACTGAAACCTTATGCGGTATGAATTTTAGAATTTCGCCAAAGGCATTTTATCAAATCAACCCAATTCAAACTGAGATTTTATATAACAAAGCAATTGAATTTGCAGATTTTAAGGGTACAGAGCGAATTATTGACGCATATTGCGGTACTGGTACAATTGGCCTTATTGCGAGTAAATATGTAAAAGAAGTAATCGGCGTTGAAATCAATAAAGATGCAGTAAAAGATGCTAAAGAAAATGCAAAGCTCAACCAAGTTACAAATATAAAGTTTGTGGCAGAAGATGCTGGCAAATTTATGGTGTCACTGGCAGAACAAGGCGAGAAAATTGACACAGTAATTATGGACCCAGCAAGAGCAGGGGCAGATATTCCATTTCTTTCGTCACTTGTAAAGCTTGAGCCGAAAAAAGTGGTTTATGTTTCGTGCAACCCTGAAACTCTGGCAAGGGATTTAACATATCTTGTGAAAAATGGATATAAAGTTAAGAAAATTCAACCAGTTGACATGTTCCCGCATACAAGCCATGTGGAGAACGTGGTGCTGTTGACTAAAGCACATTAAAATGGATGGAGTAAACATATGGTCAATAAAAGTGAAATGGAGATTAAATACGAACAATATTTAGAGTCGGATGATATTCTTATGACAATAAGAAACAAGCAGTTTTATAAAATAGTCAGTAAGGATAAGTTGCCTATTAAAAATGGGTTAGTGACTATATGTGTTCCTTGGTCAGCTTTTGGAAAAAGTTGTAATTGTATTGCAGAAGATGAGAATGGAAATGTTTTTGAACTTGCAGGACCAGCTCATTTTTCGTTTCGAACAAGCGTTCCACGTTGGTATTTAGATACTTGTACACTCGAAGTGAAAAACATTCACGATATAGACGAAATAGGTTGGTATATATCTGTTGCTCAAAATATCAATAATGAGGGTATGTAGATTTATTACATTACTATGTTTGCCTATACGATCAATAGCGCAATTCAATATTGGTATCGGTTCGACATAACCATTTTAAGGCGAAAATAGGTGTTCCACCATTCTTTTGTACAGCGGGTGCGAAATGCGTTAATCGTAGCAGAACCGAGCCATGTGGAGAACATGGTATTGATGTGGAATAGTTAAGCTAAAATGTTAGACATTACGGAGGTAAGCTACATGGATGGATACATAAAGGATATGAAAGAAAGAATCAAAGCAAGTCGTCGGACTATTATTTGCAAGTGCTCTCTTTCAATTATTATTTTCTTGTTTGTTCCAATATGGTTATTCTGTCTTGTTGCGACACACCCTTCTGAAGAGTGGACACAGACAAATATTATCTATTCTGGGATTCGTCAAGAACGCATCGGATTACGTGGACATATCGATTATGTTATTTCTGCTGATGATGGAAGAATATTTG
>JAZUGZ010000073.1:0-2490 GCA_045641425.1 Candidatus Fimenecus sp. | reverse complement strand
CACAGAACGACATGGCTACGATCCGACTTGTCAAGGTGATTAGTAGGTTCGTCTAAAACAAGCACATTTGAGCGTTCAAACGAGATTATACAAAGAACAATTTTAGCACGATTTGCACCTGACATTTCACGAACTCGCTTAAATACATCTTCATCTTCAATAAGAAAGCGAGCAAGCATACTACGAATTTCATATTCAGTTTTTGTAGGGAACTTTCTGTGAACAGAATCAAGAACAGTTGCATTTAGGTCAAGCGAAGAAAGCTCTTGGTCAAAATATGAAATTTTGACATTTCCGCCCCATTTAACTGAGCCAGTATATGGCAATTTCTTTAATACGGCTTTAAGAAATGAAGATTTACCGATACCATTTTTGCCGACAAATGCAACCTTTTCCCCACGCAAAATTTCAACATTAAAATTCTTAAATAATTCTTTTGCCGTTTCGCCTTTGCCAACTGTAAGGGACATATCTTTACATTCAAGAATTACTTTATGAGGCTCAATATCGCAGGGGAAAGATAGAATAAGGTCTTTAGGCTTTGGATTAGGCTTTGCAAGTTCTTCAGCCTTTTCAAGTGCTTTTACCCTTGAGCCAACCGAGTTTATACTACTTGACTTTGCAAGATTTCTTCTAACATAATCTCTAAGTTCTTCAAGCTCTCTTTGCTGTTTTTCATATTCTCGTGTAAGAACTTTAACTCGTTCTTCTTTAAGATGTAAAAATGCAGAATATCCGCCTTTGAAACGTACTAATTCGCAATTTTCAATTTCGCAAATATCAGAAGACACCGCATCAAGAAAATAACGATCATGGGATACAATTATAACTGCACCTTTGTATGAACTCAAATATTGTTCAAGCCAGTTGAGCATATCAAAATCAAGGTGGTTAGTCGGCTCGTCAAGAATTAAAAGTTGTGGATTTTGAAGAAGAATTTTGCACATAGCAAATCTTGTTTTCTCGCCACCTGATAGAACAGAAATACTGGTGTTTCTATCAAAATCTCCAAATCCCATACCATTAAGAACTGTGTTAATTCTAACTTCGGCGTTGTGACCATCAAACGCCTCGTATATGTTTGTAAGACGCTCGTATTCAGCAGAAAGGGAAGTGTATTCATCGCCTTTGGCAGTAGCCATTTTGCTTGAAATAAGCTCAATAGCTTTTCGTGTTTCAAAGATTTCTTTAAGGGATTCTTCAATTTCTTCTTGAAGTGTATTTGAAGTGTTTAATGCCTCGTTTTGTTTAAGATAACCGATTCTAAGGTCTTGTTTTGATGAAATAGTACCTTCGTCATAATCAAGATTACCGGTAATAATATTAAGTAAAGTAGATTTGCCAACTCCGTTAATTCCAAGCAGACCAATTCTGTCCCTATCGTTAACCGACAGAGTTACATTTTTAAGTATAGGCTTGTCAAGAAAGCTTTTCGAGATTGAATCTAAAGAAATTAACATAAATATCTACCTTAAAAAACGGGACTTAAAAAGCCCCGTTTTGTTTATTAAAGAGTTTCAAGAATGCTACGAGCAACACTAATTCCGTTTGATGAAGCCTGCATAAGACCTCTTGTAACTGAAGCACCATCGCCGATAGCATAAAGACCGCTAATGCTTGTTTCAAAGTCGCTATTAACAACAACTTTGTTTGAATAGAACTTAACTTCAACACCATAAAGAAGTGTTTCATCACTTGCAATACCAGGTGTTACCTTGTCAAGTGCTTCAAGCATTTCCTGAATATCAACCATAATTCTGTGTGGGAATACAAGTGAAAGGTCGCCAGGAACAGCATCTTTAAGTGTTGGAATAAGGTTGTTTCTGCAAAGTCTTTCACCAGTTGTTCTTCTACCACGCTTAAAGTCGCCGTAAGTCTGAACAAGAATTTTACCATCACAAAGCATGTTGCTAAGCTGTGCTATGTGCTTGCCGTATTCAATAGGGGACTTAAATGGTTTTGTAAAGTTCTTTGATACTAAAAGTGCAAAGTTAGTATTGTTTGTCTTGAATTCAGCTGATTTATAAGCGTGTCCGTTTACAACAGCAAGTCCGTTGTCATAATATTCAGTAGCAACTTCGCCTGAAGGGTTAGTGCAGAAAGTACGAACTTTATCGTCAAAAGTAGGTGAGTAGTAAACAAGCTTTGCTTCGTAAAGGTTCTCGTTTAAGAACTTCATAACTTCGTCACGAACTTCGACACGAACACCAACGTCAACAGTACCAACTTGTGTTTCAATATCGTGGTCTTTACAAATGTGGCTAAGCCATTCTGCGCCTTCACGACCAACAGCTGCAACAATTTTTTCAGAATAGTATGTTTCGCCATTAGCTACAATGCCTTTAACATTACCGTCTTCAATTACGATATCTTCAACCATTGTATCGAAGATAATATTACAGCCGTTTTCTTGCAAATAATGCTGAATTCTGCCGTAAATCTTATATCCTTCTTCAGTACCTAAATGACGAATAGGACATTCAATAAGTT
>JAZUGZ010000072.1:0-1882 GCA_045641425.1 Candidatus Fimenecus sp. | reverse complement strand
GATGTGCTTGAAAATTTGCAAGACGACTACCCAATTATTAGCAAAATTTTGTGGTTTAGAACTCTTTCAAAGCTTTATTCAACTTACTGTGAGGGCTTACTTAAAGCAATTTGTGAAGATGGCAGAATTCACTCTTCTTTCATTCAAACTGAAACTCGAACAGGTCGAATTTCGTCAACTGAGCCAAATTTACAGAATATACCAGTTCGTAAAGAAATCGGCAAGGAAATGCGAAAATTCTTTATTGCTGAAGACGGCTGCCTTTTAGCCGATGCCGACTATTCGCAAATCGAACTTCGTGTGCTTTCTCATATTGCAAATGATGAAGTTATGATTGATACATTTAACAAAGAAATTGATGTTCATACTGTTACTGCTTCTCAAGTTTTCGGTATTCCAACAGAAATGGTAACTCCAATAATGCGAAGTCGTGCAAAAGCGGTTAATTTCGGTATTGTTTATGGTATCGGTGCATTTTCACTTTCAAAAGATATTGGTGTAACCAGAAAAGAAGCAGACGCTTACATTAAAGGTTACCTTAACCATTATAGCGGCGTTAATTCTTATATGGAAGATGTTGTTAAAACTGCTACCGAGCAAGGATTTGTAACAACAATGCACCAAAGAAGACGCTATTTACCAGAGCTTTCAGCATCAAACGGAATGCTTCGTGCATTCGGCACAAGAGTTGCAAGAAATATGCCAATTCAAGGCACAGCGGCTGATATTATCAAAATCGCAATGGTTAAGGTTTACGAGCGACTTAAAGCAGAGAATATGCAGTCACGTCTTATTTTGCAGGTGCACGATGAATTAATTGTTGAAGCACCTGAAAATGAGATTGAAAAAGCTTCTAAAATTTTAAGCGAAGAAATGGAAAATGCAGTAAAACTTAAAGTTAGACTTCGTGCAGATGTTAATACTGGTAAAACATGGTACGATGCAAAGGGATAATATAAGAATGAAAAAAGTAACATTTATTTGTAGTGGTAATACTTGCCGTAGTCCAATGGCAGGGGGCCTTTATAAAAAGTATTTACAAGATAAAAATATCAATAACATTGAAGTTAAAAGTGCTGGCGTTTCAGCTTTTCCAGGCGATGAAGCCACAGCCGAAGCAATTGCTGTTTGTATTGAACGAGGAGTAGATATTTCTGCCCATCGATCTTCTCGTCTTAATTTTGAAGACTTAAATACAACTGATTTATTCATCTGTATGACTTCTTCTCATGCAGATGTAATTCACGGGCTCGGCAAACGAAATACAGTTACACTTTCTGTGCCGGACCCTTATTCAAAAGGAATTGAAGAGTACAGAAAATGTGCCGATTTAATCGAAAAAGGCTTTGATGCACTAACCGAGTCACTTTTAGAGCTACCTGA
This sequence comes from Candidatus Fimenecus sp., assembly GCA_045641425.1. Classification (GTDB taxonomy): domain Bacteria; phylum Bacillota; class Clostridia; order Oscillospirales; family Acutalibacteraceae; genus Fimenecus. The sequence continues at coordinate 499 of JAZUGZ010000072.1, read as the reverse complement.
AATTACTGAAATGGCAGAGTGTGACATAAAAGATGTTGCAAGGCTTGAAGAAGCTTGTTTTAGTGCCCCTTGGAGTGAAAATTCTCTTCGTGAAGAGCTAACTAACCCAACTGCAAGGTTTTATGTAATAAAACAGGGTGAGAATTTGCTCGGTTACATAGGTGCTAATAATATTGCAAACGAATTTTATATTACTAATATTGCAGTTTTTCCGGAATATAGACGAAAAGGCTATGGCGAAAAGCTTCTAAATCATTTGCTTTTTGTAAGTGCTGAGGAATGTGCCGATTTTGTAACATTAGAAGTTAGAAAATCAAATAAAAAGGCAATTGCACTTTACGAGAAATTAGGATTTGAATTAAAAGGCGAGCGAAAGAACTTTTATTCAAACCCAACTGAAGACGGATACATTTATACTTTAGAATAAAGGACAAAATTATGAAGATTTTATCAATCGAAAGCTCTTGTGATGAAACTGCGGCAGCAGTAGTTCAAGACG
>JAZUGZ010000071.1:0-2038 GCA_045641425.1 Candidatus Fimenecus sp. | reverse complement strand
TAACCTCTTCGCGACGCTCATAGCAAAAGTCAACGTCAATATCAGGCATACTAACTCGCTCAGGATTTAGAAATCTTTCAAAAATAAGGTCATACTTAATTGGGTCAATATCAGTAATCTTCATACAGTAAGCACAAATACTACCAGCACCTGAGCCTCTACCTGGGCCTACTGGAATACCGTGATTTTTAGCATAAGAAATAAAGTCGGCTACAATAAGAAAATAGTCAACATAACCCATATTTTTAATTACTGAAAGCTCATATTCGAGCCTTTCTATATATGATTTATCAGGATTTTCTCCATAGCGTTCCAAGAGCCCTTTATAGCAAATATCACGCATATAATCATAGTGAGAAATTCCCTCAGGAACATCGAAGTTAGGAAGCTTTGTTTTACCAAATTCAAAATCGAAATTGCACATATCGGCAATTCTTTGAGTATTCTCTAAAGCTTCTGGAATATAGTCAAAAAGCTCTCGCATTTCGTCTTCAGTTTTAAGATAAAACTGGTCTGATTCAAAATCAAGCGCATTTTCGTCATTAACAGTTTTATTGGTTGCGATACAAATTAAAACTTTTTGAGTTTTAGCATCTTCAGGATTTATAAAATGCACATCATTTGTGCAAACAAGCGGAATACCAGTGTTTTTTGAAATTTTCACAAGTGCTTCGTTTACTCTGCTCTGTTCAGGAATTCCGTGATTTTGAAGTTCAAGGTAATAATTACCTTTACCAAATACATTTTCATACCACAAAGCAGTTTTTGTAGCACCTTCAAGGTCGCCTGACATAATCTGTTTTGGAATTTCGCCAGCAAGGCAAGCAGAAAGGCAAACTAACCCCTCGTGGTATTTATTTATAAGCTCACGATCAATTCGAGGTTTAGTGTAAAATCCATCAACCCAAGCTTTTGACACAAGTTTAGTGAGATTTTGATAGCCAATCTCATTTTTACAAAGAAGTATTAAGTGGTGTCTTTCAGAGTCAACTCCGTGAACTTTATCAAATCGAGAGCGAGAAGCTACATAAACCTCACAGCCAATAATTGGCTTAATTCCCTCTTTTTTAGCGGCTTTGTAAAAATCTACCGCACCAAAAAGATTACCATGGTCAGTAATTGCAATAGCATTTTGTCCTCGTTCTTTAGCAACAGAACAAAGCCTGTCAAGACGGCAAACACCGTCCAGCAGGCTGTATTCAGTATGCACATGTAAATGGACAAAAGCCATTTTACTCAGTCACTTTCTTATAGAAATCGAATCCGTCAAATGTTCTAAAGTAGTCAGCTGGAGTTTCAGCTCTTCTAATAAGTTCAAATGAGCCATCAGCTTTAAGAAGAACTTCAGCTGATTTAAGTTTACCATTGTAGTTGTAACCCATTGCAAAACCGTGAGCACCTGTATCGTGAATATAAACAAGATCGCCCATCTCGATTTCAGGTAACATTCTATCAATAGCAAACTTATCGTTATTCTCGCAAAGAGAACCAGTTACATCATACATTTTGTTGCACTCTGCATTTTCTTTACCGAGAACTGTAATGTGGTGATAAGCACCATACATTGCAGGGCGCATAAGGTTAACAGCACAAGCATCAACACCAATATATTCTTTATGTGTATGCTTTTGGTTAATTGCTCTTGTAACGAGTGCACCGTAAGGGCCCATCATAAATCTACCAAGCTCTGTGTAAATTGCTACATCGTCCATGCCATTTGGTGTAAGAACTTCTTCATAAACCTTTCTAACACCCTCTGCAATTTCAAAGATATCATTTGGTGTTTGGTCTGGCTTATAAGGAATACCAATACCACCTGAAAGGTTAATAAACTTAATGTGAGCACCTGTTTCATTTTTAAGTTTAACAGCTACTTCAAAAAGAGTTCTTGCAAGAGTTGGATAGTACTCATTTGTTACTGTATTACTTGCAAGGAAAGCGTGAATACCAAACTCTTTAACACCTTTTTCTTTCATAATTTTGAAAGCTTCAAAAAGTTGCTCGGTTGTCATACCATATTTAGCATCACCAGGGTTGT
>JAZUGZ010000070.1:0-2321 GCA_045641425.1 Candidatus Fimenecus sp. | reverse complement strand
AATTGAATCTGTTTCGTGGTCCATGCTTTCAAGTATTGCCAAGGATTCAACTCTAATTCCTTGCTCTCTTAATTTGTCACCGCCACCTTGGAAAGCCTTTTCAATTGCAATTCCACAACCAGCAAGTTTAGCACCAGATTGATTAACAATGTCAATAAGTCCATTAAGAGCATTACCTTTTGCAAGAAAATCGTCAACAATCAAAACTGTGTCGTCAGCAGTAAGAAAATCTTTTGAAACAATTACATCGTAAACTGTTTGATGAGTAAATGATTCAACATTGCTGTGATAGACATCGCCCTTAATGTTGATTGTTTTTGTTTTCTTTGCAAAAACAAGGGGACAATCAAAAAACTGCGCCACCATACAGCCCACACCAATGCCTGAAGCTTCGATTGTGAGTATTTTTGTAATGTCGCAGTCGCTATATAACTTTTTGAATTCTTTTCCCATTTCTGCAAGAAGCTTTACATCAAGCTGATGGTTAAGAAAGCTGTCAACTTTTAATACGTTTCCTTCAAAAATTTTACCGTCTTTTAATATTCTTTCTTCTAACAATTTCATAATTTCGTCCTCGTTCGTCAATATATAAAACATTATAAAGCAAAACGGCAAAAAATACAATATTTTTTAATTAGTTTTTCGTGGAATTTTTTGCACTTTATTTGGTAAAAATATATAAAAAGAAAACACAGACAAGCTGTGTTTAATTTGGAGGTTAAAATATGAAAAAATTTTTATCAGTATTTCTAGCATCATTACTTGTTTGTTTGATATGCACAGGTTGCGGTCAAAAAAATAATAATGGCACTAACAATAATGCATCAACACAAACAAGTAACACAATTAGGTTTCTAAACTTCAAACCAGAAGTCGCTGAAGTTTATGAAAAAATTGCCAAGGCTTATAAAGATGAAACTGGCAAAACCTTAATTGTTGAAACAGCCGCAAGTGGTAACTATGAGCAAACACTTGCATCAAAAATGGGCACCAAAGAAGCACCTGTTCTTTTCCAAATAAACGGACCAAAGGGCTATCAAAATTGGAAAGATTATTGTGCAAATCTAAAAGATACAAAGCTTTATGAACATTTAACAGATAAAAGTCTTGCAGTTACAGTTGACGATAAGGTTTATGGTATTCCTTATGTTGTAGAGGGCTATGGAATTATTTACAACGAAGCAATAACAAGTAAGTATTTTAAGCTTGAAAATAAAGCGGTTGACTTTGACTCAATGGATGATGTTAACTCTTTTTCAAAATTAAAATCTCTTGTTGAAGATATGCAAAAGCATAAAGATGAACTTGGCATTAAGGGTGTTTTTGCTTCAACTTCTCTTAAAACAGGCGAAGATTGGCGTTGGCAGACACATCTTGCAAATATTCCTGTATATTATGAATTCGATAAGAATAATACTGACTTAACTGGCGATGATACTAAAAAGGTAAGTTTTGATTATTCAGATAATTTTAAGAATATATTTGATTTGTATATCAACAATTCAACAGTTGATAAAAAAATTCTTGGCTCAAAAATTGTTGATGAATCAATGGCTGAATTTGCACTTGGCGAATGTGCAATGGTGCAAAATGGTAACTGGGCTTGGTCACAAATTAAAGGAATTTCAGGTAATAAAGTTGAAGAAGAAAATATTAAATTTCTACCAATTTATATGGGCGTTGACGGCGAAGAAAAACAAGGACTTTGCATTGGTACTGAGAACTTCTTTGCTATAAATGCTAAGGCGTCTGATGAAGAAAGAAAAAATGCCGAAGATTTTATTTATTGGCTTTTCTCAAGTGAAACAGGTAAAAAATATGTTATTAACGAGCTTGACTTAATTGCTCCTTTTGACACATTTGACGATGATGAAAGGCCTGAAGACCCACTTGCTAAAGAAGTTGTTCGTTGGATGAACAAAGATGATATAAAAACAATTCCTTGGTACTTTACTGTTTTCCCAAGTCAAAACTTTAAGAATAATTTCGGTTCGGCACTTCTTCAATATGCTCAAGGTTCAAAATCTTGGGATGATGTAAAAAAATTATTTGTTGAAGAATGGCAAGCAGAAAGTAATTAAAAAATTTGCCCTGCTTTTTGCAGGGCATTGTTTAGAGGGTGAATTTTTTGGAAAAATCAATAAAAAAATATTTTCCTGTTTTTTTACTGCCGTCAGCACTATCATTTTTTATTGTATTTATAATTCCTTTTTTGTTAGGCATTTACCTTTCATTTACGGAGTTTACTACTGTTGAAAATGCGTCGTTTGTCGGAATACAAAATTATATTACAGCATTTACGAGGGATAAAAACTTTCTTG
>JAZUGZ010000069.1:0-4133 GCA_045641425.1 Candidatus Fimenecus sp. | reverse complement strand
AATGAAATATAGCATTAAAAATGGTGGCAAGCGAATTAGACCACTTTTAACACTCTATTTTTCTAACCTTGTTGGTGGCAATAAGGATATTGCTTTGCAATTTGGCTGTGCACTTGAAATGATTCATACTTATTCACTTATTCATGACGATTTACCTTGTATGGATAATGATGACTTAAGACGCGGTAAGCCATCTTGTCACATAGCATTTGGCGAAGCAAATGCACTTTTAGCAGGCGACGCACTTTTAACTGAAGCATTTCGAACAGTTGCACTTTCTGGTGCTTCTGCTGAAGCTATTGCACTTGCTACAAAATATCTTGCTGAATTCGCAGGAATTAAAGGTATGGTTCTTGGTCAAGTGCTTGATTTAGCTTTTGAAACTAAAGCACCAAACCTTGATGATGTAAAAAAAATGTATTCACTTAAAACATGTGCTTTGCTTAAATGTGCTTGTGTTTTAGGTTGTTTAACTTCTGAAAATATTAACGATAACAATATTAAAAAAGCAAGCGAATATGCCGAAAATCTTGGTTTAGCTTTTCAAATTATTGATGATATTCTTGATATTACAAGCGACACACAAACCCTTGGTAAGCCTGTTGGGAGCGACGAAAAGAATAATAAGCCAACTTTTGTTAAGCTTTATGGTTTAGAAAATTCAAAAAAATTAGTTAGCGAACTTACAGAAAGTGCTGTTTCTATTTTGAAGTCATTTGAAGGAGATAGCAGCACGCTTGTAAATTTAACGCTTGAGCTTGCAACTCGTAAATTTTGATTGGAGTCTTAGTTTTGGATAACAATAATTTATTATCTACAATTAAAGAGCCTGCTGATGTAAAGAAGCTCTCTAAAAAAGAACTCAATACTCTTTGCCAAGATATTAGAAACACTATGATTGAAACTGTTTCACAAAATGGCGGACATCTTTCATCTAACCTTGGTGTTGTTGAGCTTTCTGTTGCTTTACACAGAGTTTTTGACTCTCCTAAAGATAAAATAATTTGGGATGTTGGGCACCAGGTTTATGCACATAAATTGCTTACTGGCAGGTATGAACAGTTTAGCTCACTTAGAACTGAAAACGGTATGTCAGGTTTTTCGTCGCCTGAAGAAAGTGAGCATGATATTTTTTATAGTGGCCATTCAAGTACTTCAGTTTCATCTGCTTTAGGCATTGCTTTAGCAAATCAGTTTAAGGGTAGCAAAGATTACACAATTGCTGTTATTGGAGATGGCGCCCTTACTGGCGGTCTTGCATATGAAGGTCTTAACAATGCAGGTCGAACAAAAGCTAAGCTTATTGTAGTGCTTAATGACAATAAAATGTCAATATCTGAAAATGTTGGTTCAATGGCAAGGTATTTAGCAGTAATTCGTTCAAAGCCTGAATACTTTAGGTTAAAGGCAAAAACTGAATCAGCAATTACGAAAATTCCTTCAATTGGTAAGCACCTTGCAAAAGAAATTTTTAATCTTAAAACTCGAATCAAAAACAGAATGTATAAAAGCACATTCTTTGAAGATATGGGATTTAGATACATGGGTCCAATTGATGGTCATAATTTAGAGCAATTAACTGAAGCTCTTTCATCTGCAAAGCTTGTTAACGGCCCAGTTCTTTTACATATAAACACAGTAAAGGGAAAAGGCTATAATTTTGCTGAGCAGTCGCCAAGCGAATTTCATGGAATATCTAAATTCAATATTGATAACGGCGAAACTAATATTGGTTCTGAAAACTTTTCGTCTTGTGTTGGCTCAATTCTTTGCGAAAAAGCTAAGAAAAATAAAAAGATTTGTGCGGTTACTGCCGCAATGGCACTTGGTACTGGTCTTAAAGAATTTTCAGAAAAATATCCTAAAAGATTCTTTGATGTTGGTATTGCTGAAGAACATGCAATTACATTTGCTTCGGGTCTTTCCAAAGGCGGTATGAAGCCGGTAGTTGCTCTTTATTCAACATTTTTACAAAGAACTTATGACCAATTAATTCACGATTGCTCACTTCAAAATGCAGATATGATTATAGCAATTGACCGAGCAGGATTTGTTGGGGAAGATGGTGTTACTCATCAAGGTCTTTTTGATGTTCCTATGCTAATGTCTGTTCCAAATGTTGAAATTTATTCTCCATTTACTTTTAAGAGAGTTAGAACAGATTTTACTCACGCACTTAACAATAAAGGATTATATGCAATTAGATACCCAAGGGGTAACGATACAGCACTTCCTGATGGTTATGAAATTAGCAATAAGGATTATGACTTCTTTAATGAAAATGGTGGAAGTTTAATTGTAACCTATGGCAGAATATCTGCTGAAGCTATGTTTGCAATTGAAAAGCTTAAAGCTGAAAACAAAATTGTATCATTAATTGTACTTAATAAAATTAAACCAATTTCAAATGATGTTTTCAAAATCGCTCTAACATATAAAAACATAGTATTTTTGGAAGAGAGTGAAAAAACATGTGGGGTAGGTTCTCAATTTGCCGAAATACTTGCTGAACAAAATTACAATGGTAAGTTTGAACATATTGCGGTTAACAGCGAGTTTGTACCACATGCTTCTGTTGCATCACTCATGCAAAAATATGGATTTGATAGAGAATCAATTTACAATAAATTTTCGGAGAAGTTAAATGGCTGAAAAGAAACGACTTGATACTGCTGTTTTTGAACTTGGGCTTTGTGACAGCCGTTCAAAGGCATCTGCTTTAATAATGTCTGGTTCTGTTTATGTAAATGGGCAAAAAGAAACAAAAGCAGGTTACGCAGTAAAAGAAACAGATAAAATTGAATTAAAGGGCAAACAAATGCCTTATGTTAGCCGTGGCGGTTATAAGCTTGAAAAGGCTATGAAAGAGTTTCCAATTACTCTAAACAGCTGTATCTGTATGGATATTGGTGCATCAACTGGTGGGTTTACTGATTGTATGCTTCAAAACGGAGCCAATAAAGTTTATTCAATTGATGTTGGTTACGGTCAACTTGCTTGGAAGCTTCGTACTGACGAAAGAGTTGTAAATCTTGAACGAACTAATTTTCGTTATTTAACAAATGAAACTGTAACTGACAAAATTGATTTTGCAAGCATTGATGTTTCATTTATTTCATTAAAACTAATTTTGCCTGTACTTTATAATTTTCTAAAAGATGGTGGTAGTGCCGTTGCACTAATTAAGCCACAGTTTGAGGCAGGTCGTGAAAAAGTTGGTAAAAAGGGTGTAGTTAGGGAACTTTCAACTCATATCGAAGTTATTGAAAATGTTCTTAACTTTGCTGTAGAAACAGGATTTACTGTTCTTGGTTTAACTTTTTCGCCAATTAAAGGTCCTGAGGGTAATATTGAATATTTAATGTATGTTTCAAAAGAAGCCGAGCCAAAACTTTGCTTTGATATATCTTTGGCAACAGAAATTGCTAAAGAATCCCACAACATACTTCATGGTGATAGCGATGATTAAAATTGGTATTGTTCCTAATCTTACAAGAGATAAAGCAGAAAGTGTTACAAAAGCTGTAACAGATGTTTTACAAAAGCTTAATATTGAATATTTCTTTGAGCCAGATACAAAAGACGTTTTTGGAGATAAATACAATTATTCTCAAAATCTCTATGAAGATGCCGACGTTGTAATTGCAATTGGCGGAGATGGTTCGTTTATTCACACTGCAAAGCAATGTGCAATTGCAGGCAAGCCTGTACTTTGCATAAATGCGGGTAATTTGGCGTTTTTAGCTGGTTTAGAAGCTAACGAGCTTGAACTTTTAGAATCGCTTTTATCAGGCAAATACACAAAAGAAAAGCATATGATGCTTAAATGCTACCTTGAAACAAATGACACAAGAGAAATGCTTGGCTACTGCCTTAATGATGTAGTTGTTGCAAGGGGTAAAGCGTTTAATGTTCTTAACCTACAAGCTTTTTGTGACAATAAACTTGTGAATTATTACAGAGCAGATGGTATTGTTGTTTCAACTCCAACTGGTTCAACTGCTTATTCTTGGTCAGCAGGTGGGCCTGTAATTGACCCGGCACTTGAGTGTATGATTATGACTCCACTTTGCACTCACTCGCCACTTGACAGGTCAATGGTGTTTAACTCAAATTCAACTCTTAGCATTACA
>JAZUGZ010000068.1:0-2047 GCA_045641425.1 Candidatus Fimenecus sp. | reverse complement strand
TGCTTCAATCGCAATTATTGGTGGTGCAGATGGCCCAACAGCTATTTACCTTACTGGTAAGCTTGCCCCTCACCTTTTAGGTCCAATTGCAGTTGCTGCTTATTCATACATGGCTCTTATACCGCTTATTCAGCCACCAATTATGAAAGCACTTACAACTAAAAAGGAAAGAGAAATCAAAATGGAACAGCTTAGAACTGTAAGCAAAGCTGAAAAGATTATCTTCCCTATTGTTGTTACTGTTATCTGTGTTCTTGTTATTCCATCAACAGCTCCGCTTATTGGTATGCTTATGCTTGGTAACCTTTTCAAAGAGTCAGGTGTTACAGACCGTCTTTCAGACACAGCTCAAAATGCACTTTGCAACATTGTTACAATTATGCTTGGTGTTACAGTTGGTGCAACAGCCGAAGGCAAAACATTCCTTGACTTCAAGACAGTTTTTGTTATTATAATCGGTCTTATTGCATTCTCATTCTCAACAGCTGGTGGCGTTCTCTTCGCAAAGCTTATGAACGTAATTACTAAAGGTCGAGTTAACCCACTTATTGGTTCAGCTGGCGTTTCTGCTGTTCCAATGGCAGCTCGTGTTGCACAGGTTGAGGGTAGAAAATACAACCCATCAAACTTCCTTCTTATGCACGCTATGGGTCCAAACGTTGCTGGTGTTATCGGCTCTGCCGTTGCAGCAGGCTTCCTTCTTTCAACATTTGGTAAGCTTCTTTAATAAGATTAAGCTAAACTTAAAGCACCCTTTATGGGTGCTTTTTTTATTGTATTTTAAGTTTGCATATATTTTCTTTTATGATATAATAAAATCGTTAAGAATAAGTTTTTAGGAGGAAAGGCTAATGTTTTCTACAATCAACCAAAATCATAAAGAAGATTTTGAGAGAGAAAAAGCTTGCATTTCTAATATCAAGAAAATTGTTAGTGATAAATGCAAAATCTCTGAATTTATAGATTATGATAATTCTACTGTTGCATTTGCAGGTTCAAAAGAAAATATGGAACTAATTCTTGAAGTATACACACAAAAAATGAGTAAAATAAAATATTTATGTGCTTCTTTAGATGACGAAGTTTCTTGGCAAGAATGCGATTTTGACACTATTCAAGATTTTGAAGAGAATATAGCTGAATATATAGCTAATAGAGTAAACAAAACTGTTAAAACAGTTATTGATGCAGAGAACAATGAATTTAGCGTAATATCTTATTACTTAAACGAAAATGGCGAATGGATTTGCTTTGAAGATGATAAATCTAACAGCAAGTTAGTTTGCTTAATATCATCTAAAACAGTTAAATCCACTGAAACAATTAAAACCTACAAGTTAGAAATTTAATTTATGTTTTGCTTTAATCACAAATAAAAAGAGGACTCAAAAGTGTCCTCTTTTTATTATATTCTTACTTCTATTTCTTTATTAACTTCTATTGAATCGGGAGTAACAATTGATGTAAATGCTTTAATAATTACGCCTTTTTCTTTAGCTTCCTTTAGTGCATTTGCAAAGTTAATATCCGTTTCTATATTAGGTGTGAAGTATTTTACATTATCCATTTGAACAAGTAAAATCAAATATGATTTATAGCCTTCAGAAACAGCTTTAATTAACTCTTTTATATGTTTAGTGCCCCTTTCTGTTGGTGCATCAGGAAAAAGGACTACGCCGTCCTTTTCAAGAGTTACTCCTTTACACTCAATAAAAATTTTATCGTTTTGAGTTTCTAAATATACATCAAATCGTGAATTACCATATTTACATTCAGGTTTAATTATTTCTATATCACTGAACATTTTAGGTAAATATTCAATAACAGTGGGATTCACAATTTGACTATCCATATTGATTAGTCTATCCCCTTTTTGCACTGCAATTAAGTCGTAAGCTGTTTTTCTGTTAGGGTTATTAGATTTCGTTAAGTAAACTGTAACGCCTTTTATGAGCAATTCTCGGCATCTACCAGTGTTTTTAACATGGCAAACTTCATTTTTACCATTTATAAGCACATTTGCAATAAATCTATTTGGTCTATCTAC
>JAZUGZ010000067.1:0-3129 GCA_045641425.1 Candidatus Fimenecus sp. | reverse complement strand
CAATGCAAATAGCACAAAGCGAAACACTTCGTCTTAATATGGAGCTTGACTCAATTATTTCAATTGATAAAGTTGAAAATTATGCTGCAAATGAACTTGGCATGGTTAAGGTTCAAGACTATCAGGTAGTTTATGTTGATCTTTCATCATCTGACCGAGTACTTATGACAGCAGGCAAAGAAACAGAGTCTGCTTCTGTAATAAATTCAAAAAACAAGTAATATTTATAATATCAGGCAACAAGAGAGTTAAGTAGGTCTTGACTCTCCTTGTTTCGTAATTGGGGAATTTTATTTTTAGTGGAAAATGCAGAAAGGAGCAATAAAAATGCGTAAAAGACCGACAAAAAGAATGGCTTTAAGGTCACATATTGCCTTTTTCCTTCTTGGCATATTTTTAGTTGCTTTAATCTGTAAGCTTTTTTACATTCAGGTAATAAATGGCGAGTCTTATCGCCTAAAAGCTGAGCGTCAACAGCTTAGCGACACAGTGGTTAGCGCTCACAGGGGTGCAATTTACGATTCAAATATGAAAGTAATTGCACAAAGTGCTTCTGCTTACCTTGTTTATATCAATCCTTCAAAAATTAAAACAGCAGAGCAAAAAACTCTTATAGTTGATGGTCTTTCAGAAATTTTTGAGCTTGACAAAGAAACAGTTCAAAAAAAGGCCGACAGAGAAAAAAGTGGCTATGAAAAAATTATAGGTCAAATTGACCAAACTAAAAAAGATGCTTTAACTGATTACATTAAAGAGCATTCAAGCGCAAAGCTTAGCACAATAATTGGTATTGACCCAGACACAAAGCGTTATTATCCGCTTGGCTCGTTTGCTTCATCAATTGTTGGTTTTACTGGTGCTGAAGATACTGGCCGTTCTGGACTTGAGCTTTATTACAATTCAGAGCTTACTGGTACATCAGGCCGAATCATTACAGCTAAGAATGCACTTTCAGGCTCAATGCCAAATGATTATGAAACAACCTATGATGCAACCGATGGTTACAGCTTAGTTCTTACAATTGATGAAGTAATTCAATATTACCTTGAACAACAACTTGCACAAGCTATTGACGAGTGCGATGCAAAATATGCTTATGGTGTTGTAATGGATGTTGAAACTGGTGCAATTCTTGGTATGTCATCTGCTCCAAACTACGACTTAAATAAGCCATATAAAATTGCTTCAAATTCAGTACTTGATGCAATTAAAGAAATTGAAGACGAAGAAAAGCAAAAGCAAGCAACAAGTGATGCACTTTTCTCACAATGGAGAAACAGAGCAATAAGCGACTCTTACGAGCCAGGCTCAGTTTTCAAAATCTTTGTTGCTGCGGCAGGCCTTGAAGAGGGCATTATAACAACCGAAAGCACTTATAATTGCACAGGTCAAATTAAGGTTGCTAACTATTATCAGCACTGTTACCACAACGCTTCTCACGGTGTTCAAACACTTCATGAAGCTTTACCATATTCTTGCAACACATTCTTTATTACACTTGGTCAAAAGCTTGGTAAAGAAAGATTTTTCAAATATTTTGAAGCATTTGGATTTACCGGAAAAACAGGAATTGACCTTCCTGCTGAAGCTACTCCTACTGAAGGTGTTACTTATTACGGCGTTAATAAACTCGGCATTGCAGAGCTTTCATCTGAAAGCTTTGGCCAGACCTTCCAAGCAACACCAATTCAAATGGTTACAGCCGTAGCTTCGCTTGGCAATGACGGCAAGCTTATGACTCCTTATGTTGTTGATAAAGTTTTAGATGCTGACGGTAATATAGTAAAAGAAACAAAGCCAACAGTAAGACGTCAGGTTGTTTCTGAAAAAACAGCAAAAACAATTGCTTCTTTAATGGAAGAGGTTGTAATTTCAGGTACAGCTAAAAACGCTTATGTTGCAGGTTACCACATTTGTGGTAAAACAGGTACAAGTGATAAGCTAACAGCACCTGGCGAAAACATAGCATCATTTGCAGGTTTTGCTCCGGCAAATGACCCAAAAATCGCAATTCTTATTACAATCGACGAACCACACGGCATAAGCACCGGTGGTGGTGCAGCAGCTCCTGTTGCAGGTCGAATTTTTGAAAATGTTCTTGCATATCTCAACATAGACCCACAATATAGTGACAGTGAAATTGAGAGTGCAACAATTACAGCTCCAAACCTTGTTGGTCAAACTACAACATCAGTAATCGGTAGCGCTTCAAAATTCAGCGTTAAGGTTGTTGGCGGTGGCGATAAGGTAATTTCACAAATCCCAGCAGGCGGTCAGTCAATGCCAAAGGGCGGTGTAATAGTTGTTTACACTGAAGACAATGGAGAAAAACAAACAGCTACAGTTCCAAATCTTGTAGGACTTTCAGCTTCTGAAGCAAACAAAGTTGCTGTAAATGCTGGCTTTAATATTAAAGTATCAGGTACAACACAGGCATCAGGCGAAATTCTTTCATATAAACAAAGTCTTCCTGTGGACACAAAGGCTGAAATAGGCACAACAATTACAGTTTACTTTAGGTCTGAACAAGACGTTTCCGATTAAATTTAATAAAGGAGAAATTCTATGCTACTTTCTGCACTCCTTAAAGGAATGGGACTTACTCCCGTGCAGGACGTTGAAATAGAAAACATAACCGACAAAATATCGGAAGTAAAAGAAAATACACTTTTCGTTTGTATTGATGGCGATACATTTGACGGTAATTCATTTGTAAATGAAGCAGAAGGTTTGGGCGCAGTTGCTATTGTGTCTGAAAAGGATATAAATACTGCTAATCTTATAAAGGTTGATTCATCAAGAAAAGCACTTGCTCACTTTTGTAGTACATTTTATGGCGAGCCGTCAAAAAGCCTTAAAATGATTGGCATTACAGGCACAAACGGAAAAACCACAACAGCACATTTGATAAGGCATATTATTGAAAGTCAAGGCAAAAAATGTGGGCTTCTTGGCACAGTGGGTAATAGCACAGAAAACAAAATTGCTTTTTTAGGCCTTACTACTCCAGAGCCCCAAGAGCTTCACGCTTCGCTTAGCGAAATGGTAAAACAAGGCTGTGAATATTGTGTAATGGAAGTTTCGTCACAAGGGCTTTCACAAAGTCGAACAGATGGTATTAACTTTTGT
>JAZUGZ010000066.1:0-3309 GCA_045641425.1 Candidatus Fimenecus sp. | reverse complement strand
CCATTTTTTCACCCCTATTTTTTCTCTTATTAATCATTATAATCGTTTATGTTAATAAATACAAGCTTGTTAAAAAATAAACACTGAAATCTCATAAAATTGGGTAAAATAATGCTGTATTTTTATTGATTTATTAAATGGATTTTGGTATAATATTTTTAACTTGGGGAATTTTGTAAACAGTTTGTAAATTTATTCCCATAATTATTGACCATTAGTCATTTTGTGGTATAATTTATCAAAAATGACGGTTAGTCAGTTTTTAAGAAGGAAGTGACAGGCTTGAAAAAAATTAGTGATGCAGTAATTAAAGAAACATCTTACGTTGCAGCGTGGGTTATAGTTCTTTCAGCGTTTATGCAATCGGTAGTTTTAATTCTTCAGGCTTTCAGTTTTGCAAAGTGGGACTATACAATAGCACTCGGCAACCTTTTAGGTGGCATTTTTGCAATCCTTAACTTTTTCCTTATGGGTATTACAGTTCAAATTGCAGTTGGGAAAGATGAAAAAAAAGCAGCACAAACAATTCGTATTTCTCAAATGCTTAGAAATTTAGCAGTTGGCGTTATCATTATAATTGGTGTGTTCGCACCAATCTTTAACGTTTGGACTGTTGCATTACCTTTCTTTTTCCCAAGAATAGCAGTTACATTCCGTTCGCTATTCTTAAAGAAACAACAGTAAAAGGGGTGACACAAACAATGGTAAATAGTCGCCGCTTCCGTGCGGTTGATATTTTTCTCATCATAATGATGATTTTGCCGCTAATTTTTGGAATTGTTCTTAAAGTTTTAACAACTCCCGCAGCAGAAGATGGTGTTTCAATTTCAGGTGCACTTATTTATTTCACAATAAGTTTGCCAAAGTGGGACTTACCAATTACCGAAGCACAGGTTAACTCTTGGCTTGTACTAATTACAATATTTTGGTTCTGCCTTTATTTAACTCACGGGCTTTCGCCTAAGGCTGAAACAAAACGCCAACACTTAGCCGAATTTATTGTTGAGAAAACTGATTCATTAGTTAAAGAAAATATGGGCGAGTACTTTAAGGGCTTTTCTCCATTCATTGGTGCAATTATTGCACTTTCTGCATTTTCAAGCCTTACTTCCCTTTTAGGACTCTTCCCACCAACTTCAGACCTTAATGTAATTGCTGGTTGGTCAATTCTTGTATTTTTACTAATAACCTATTACAAGATGAAATGCGGTATTGTTCATTACCTTAAAAGCTTTACAGAGCCAATTTTCTTTTTCACACCATTCAATATTATTGGTGAAGTTGCAACACCAGTTTCAATGACATTCCGTCATTATGGTAACGTTGTTTCAGGCTCTGTTATTTCAGCACTTATGGCAGCTGGTCTTAAAATTCTTTCTTCTTGGATTTTGGGTTGGCTACCAGGGGCTATTGGCGAATTTCCATTCCTTAGAATTGGACTTCCTGCTGTATTCTCCGCTTACTTCGATGTATTCAGCGGTTGCTTACAGGCATTCATTTTTGCAATGCTTACAATGCTTAATGTGTCAGGTGCATTTGCACTTGATGATTATATAGCCCGCAAGGCTAAAAAGAATAAAAATAAACAAACAAATTAAATTACGGAGGTAATTAAAATGTTAGAACTCGCAATTGGTATTATTTTAGGTTGCTGTGCAGTTGGTGCTGGTCTTGCACTTATTGCTGGTATCGGCCCTGGTATTGGTGAAGGTAACGCAGTTGCTAAAGCTTGTGAAGCTATTGGCCGCCAGCCAGAGAGCAAGGGAGACGTTACATCAACAATGATTCTTGGTTGTGCACTTGCTGAAACAACAGGTCTTTACGGCTTCGTTACAGGTCTTTTACTCCTTTTCGTTGCTCCAAGAATGCTTGTTAACACATTAATTAAAGCTTTAGTAGAAAACGGTGTTTTATAATTAGGAGTGAACCATAAATGCAATCTTTGGAAATCATATCAGTAAATATTTGGCAGATTTTGATTTCCCTTGCAAACTTGGTAATACTTTTCTTCATCATTAAAAAGTTTCTTTATGGTCCTGTTCGCAAAACAATTGCCGCAAGGCAAAATGCAATTGACGAGCAATATAAAGAGGCTGATGACGCAAAGCGTATAGCTGAAGAAAGCCGTGACGAATGGCAAAGCAAAATGCAAACTGCAGAAGACGAAGCAAACGAAATTTTGCAAAATGCTACTGAAAACGCTAATCGCCGTGGGGAAACAATTATTGCCGAGGCAAAGGATAAGGCAGACGGAATTGTTAGAAATGCTGAAAACGAGGCAGAACTTGAACGCCTTAAAGCACAGGTTGACATTAAAAATGACATCGTTGACATTTCAACTGCTCTTACTGAAAAATTGCTTTCACGTGAAATTACTGAAGAAGATCACAAAGCACTTATTAACTCTTTCTTAGACGAAATGGGTGACGGCAATGAGTGATATTAGTAAAGAATATGGTGAAGCTTTATTCGCATTAGGTCTTGAAACAAATTCACTTGACCAAATTGACAAGGACTTAAAATTCATTAGTGAGATATTTGAAAAAGCTCCTGAATACAAAGAATTTTTACAAAGTCCAAGCATTAAGAAAAGTGAAAGACTTAGCACAATTAACGAAACATTTGAAAATAATATTTCAGAATATGCACTCTCTTTTATTTCAATTCTTTGTGAAAAAGGCAGAGCGGGTATATTCACACAGTGTGCAGACGAATTTCAAAAGCTTTATGCAGAAAGCAAAAAAGTTTCTATTGCAAGGGTAAAAACAACTGTTCCGCTTGATGAGAATCAAAAAGAACAGCTTAAAGCAAAACTTGAAAAACAGAGTGGGCATTCAGTTGTTTTAGAATGCTCAATTGATAAAACACTTCTTGGCGGTGTGCTCATTGAAATTGATGGTATCTTGCTTGACGGTACACTCAAGCACCGCTTACAGGAATTGAAGGAAGTGATGGATAAATGAGCCAAAAGACTGACGAAATTAGCAGTATCTTAAAAGAACAAATTAAGAATTATAAGTCAAGAGTAGAAATGACAGAAACTGGCACAGTAATACTTGTCGGCGACGGTATTGCACGTGTTTATGGTCTTCGCAACTGTATGGCTAATGAGCTTTTAGAGTTCGATGACGGCAGCTTCGGTATGGCACAAAACCTTGAAGAAGAAAGCGTTTCAGTAGCTGTTCTTTCTAACCAAAATAATATCCGTGAGGGTACTTCTGTTCGCAGAACTGGTAAGGTTTTATCTGTTCCAGTTGGCGACGGTTTCCTTGGTAGAATTGTTGACGCACTTGGTAACCCAATTGATGG
>JAZUGZ010000065.1:0-6781 GCA_045641425.1 Candidatus Fimenecus sp. | reverse complement strand
CAACGCCACCTTTTTGGTTGATAATAGATACTACTTTAGCCAATATTTTCCCTCCAATCGCCAAATTTTATAACTAATTCTCAATATTGCCTTTTAGTATATCACACAATTTATCAAATTAAAAGAGAAAATACAAAATTTTACACTTTTGAAATAAATTTTTTAATAATTGTTTCAGGTGAAACATTGTAAAAAAAGAATAGCAAAAGACCCCTCAAAAAGAGGGGCCTTTCGCTGTGGATGTGGGGTGTGAAAGAGAAGGATATGGGTGGCTTTACGCCACTTTATATAAAAACGCAATTCATCGGGGGATAAATAAAGCGTTTTTAACGGGTTAAGTAGCTATTGATACTGGCTTGTCGTCAAGCTTTGGAATTCTAACTATGTACTCAACGTACTCGTCAGTTTCGGTTTTTACCGAGTCCGCATCAATTCCTGCTCGGCGAATTGTGTCAACAGCTGAATTTAATGTGTTTATAAATATTCTAATATCCTTAAAACCTTGTAGCATCTGCTTTTTAGGTGCCGTGTTCTTACGAAGCATCTGCTCAATTAAAGCTTCGCTCTCGTTAACAGTTAAATGCCTGTCAATAATAATTGAAAGTGCTCTGCCACGTTGGTTTTCATCAGGAATTGAAAGTAATGCTCTTGCGTGTCTTTCTGTAAGACCTGCGCGACTAATTTTATATCTCATTTCATCTGAAAGCTTTAGAAGTCTTAATTTATTTGAAACTGTGGATTGTGCTTTGCCAAGCTTTTTGCAAAGTTCTTCTTGACTTAAGTGATAATCCGTTACAAGCAAAGCAAGTGCTTCAGCTTCTTCAAAGTAACTTAACTCTTGTCTTTGTAAATTTTCAAGCACAGCAAAAACGGCTGAGTCTGTTTCTGAAATTTCAGTTAATATACACGGAACAGTTGTAAGTCCAATTAGCCTTGCCGCACGAAGTCGTCTTTCGCCTGCAACTAATTCAAACTGACCATTTTCATTTTCGCGAACTAAAAGTGGTTGTAAAATTCCATTTGCACGAATACTTTGTGCAAGACCTTCAAGCTCATCAAAATCAAAATGTTTTCTCGGTTGGTTTGGATTTGGAGCAATCTTATTTTGTGGGATATGTATTATTCTGTCCTCAGGACGAATTTTATTTGTTTTCTTCATAAAAAATGACCTCCGCAGTGCTTGTCCTTGTCTTTAATATACACTGTGAAGGTCTAATTGTAAAGAAAATTCGATTGTCATAAACCCTTATTTTTCAAGGGTTTTCGAGCTTATTTCAAAGGCTTTTTGGCGATTTGTGCCGTTTTTCGTGGGTACTTTGTCGAAGTGTGCGAAATCTTTTTAATAGAAATTATTCTACGAGGCATATTTTCGACAAGTTCGAACACATTATTTTCTGTAATTTCGCCACCAAGAAGTTTAATAGCACCATTTGCATCTTTAATTTCTTCAGTGCTTTCAGCAGATTTCATTGAAATGAACTCGCCACCAACTTTAACAAAAGGTAGGCAATATTCAGAAAGAACTGGAAGAGCCGCAACTGCCCTTGCAGTAGCAAATTGAAATTTTTCACGGTATTTTGGAAGTACAGCAGCTTCTTCTGCTCTTAAATGTACTGTTTCGCCACTAACACCAGTTAAGTTAAGCACATTTTCAATAAAGCCAAGCTTCTTTTTAGTACTGTCAAGAAATGTAACTTCAATGTCAGGTCTAAAAAGTTTAATTACAAGACCAGGGAACCCCGCACCAGTACCAACATCAATAAGCTTTGCATTTTGTGGTATATCAACATACTTAAAAATTGCAAGACAGTCGGCAAAGTGCTTTACTGTAACGTCATCTGGCTCGGTAATAGCAGTTAAGTTAAAGCTCTTGTTTGTTTCAACAAGCATTTCTGCATATTTATCAAGACGAGAAAAAGCCTCGTCAGAAAGCTCAATGCCGTAATCTTTAATTGTGTCTAATAATAAATTTTTATTAAGCATAATTTTATTTCCTACTCAAATAAACTAAAAGAACTGAAATGTCTGAAGGGGATACACCCGAAATTCTTGATGCCTGGCCAACACTTTCCGGTTTAACCTTTTTAAGTTTTTCACGAGCTTCAAGGCGGAGTGAATAAACATCATCATAGTCAATGTCCGCAGGGATTTTCTTAACTTCGAGTCTGCGCATTTCTTCAACTGATGCGCTCTGTCTTTTAATGTATCCCTCGTATTTAAGCTCAATTTCAACCTGCTCCGCTACATCTCTTGGAAGAAGGGGTCTTGTCTTATCAAACGGAGCTAAAATATCGTAGGTTAGCTGTGGTCTTTTAATAAGCTCTGAAAGGCGAATACCAGTGTTCATTGGTGCTGTTTCACGTGAAACGAGAATTTTATTAAGCTCCTCGTTTGGTGCAATAGTAACACTTTCGCATCTTTCTTTTTCTTCCGAGATAAGTCGAAGTTTTTCTTGCAATACATCAAATCTTTCTTTTGAAATAAGACCAATTTCGTATCCAAATGGAGTTAAACGAATGTCCGCATTATCTTGACGAAGTAAAAGTCTATATTCACTTCTTGAAGTCATCATTCTGTATGGGTCAGAGCAACCTTTTGTAACAAGGTCGTCAATAAGTGTACCAATGTATGAAGATGCTCTATCAAGAATTAAAGGCTCTTTGCCTTGTACCTTTCTTGCCGCATTGATACCAGCAACAAGACCTTGTGCCGCAGCTTCTTCATAGCCCGATGAGCCATTAAACTGGCCAGCACCATAAAGATTTTCAATAGTTGAAAATTCAAGTGAAGATTTAAGCGAAAGTGGGTCAACACAGTCATACTCAATAGCGTAAGCTGTTCTCATAACCTCAACGTTTTCGAGTCCCTTAATACTTCTTAAGAATTTAAGCTGAACATCTTCAGGGAGTGAAGATGACATACCCTGTAAATAAAGCTCTTCAGTATCTACTCCACATGGCTCAATAAATAATTGATGCCTTTCTTTTTCAGAAAATCTAACAATTTTATCTTCAATGCTTGGGCAATACCTTGGGCCAACGCCCTCAATTTTACCAGAATAAAGAGGGGAACGATGAATATTTTCAAGAATAATTCTCTTTGTTTCCTCGTTTGTGTATGTAATGTGGCAAACAGAATCATTATTCAAATCTTTCTCGTCAGTTTCAAATGAAAATGGAACTGGTCTTTCATCGCCACGCTGAATTTCAAGCTCTGAAAAATCAACACTTCGTCTATTAACTCTTGACGGAGTACCAGTCTTAAATCTTCTAAGCGGAATATCCATTTTCTTAAGTGCTTCAGAAAGTTTAGTCGCTGGGAACATTCCGTCTGGGCCACTTTCGTAAGAAACATCACCAACATAAACTCTACCGCCAAGGAATGTACCGGTTGCAAGAACAACTGCCTTAGCTGAGTAAATTGCTTCAAGCTGAGTTGTAAGGTAGAAAAGTCCGTCATCTTTTTTAACAAGGTTAACAATTTCTGCCTGTTTTAAGTCAAGATTTTCTTGCTTTTCTAAAGTGTGCTTCATATATTTAGAATATTCTCTTCGGTCAATTTGCGCTCTAAGTGAATGAACAGCAGGGCCTTTGCCAAGATTTAACATTCTAATTTGAATTGAGTTTTTATCTGCCGCTTTGCCCATTTCGCCACCTAATGCGTCAATTTCACGCACCAAATGACCCTTTGAAGTGCCACCAATTGACGGGTTACAAGGCATATTACCAACCCAGTCAAGATTAACTGTAAAACAAATAGTTTTAGCGCCAAGTCTTGAAGCGGCTAAAGCTGCCTCAATACCGGCGTGGCCAGCACCAATAACGGCAATATCATATTTTTCTGCGAAATATTCCATAGTTTATCCCCTATGACAAAAAACGGCGGAATGTCCGCCGTTTTGTTTATTCTTCGTTTGAAGTGTTTGAAGCTTTAATATCAATTGGGCCATAAAGGAAACCGTCCATATCACTCTTTGGAGCTCTATCAGGCGAAATCTCTGGCTTGTAAGCTTCTTTCTTTTCTCTTCTGCCACGGTTGTTGTAACCACCGTTTCTTCTACCCTGTGGTCTGCCACCATCAATAGGAGCAATTACAACTCGTCTGTCAAGGTCAGAGCCAATTGAGTGTGATGTTGCACCTTCAATATCTTGAACAGCTGTGTGAATAACTCTTCTCTCATAAGGGTTCATTGGTTCAAGAGAAATGCTTCTGCCTTGCTTAACTGCCTTAATTGCAGTTTTGTGTGCAAGAGATTTAAGTGTTTCTTCTCTCTTAGCTCTGTAATTACCAACGTTAATTGAAACTCTCTTGTAGCTCTGCTTACCTTTGTTTGCAACCATTCTTGCAAGGTACTGTAAAGCGTCAAGTGTTTCACCGCGTTTACCAATAATAATGCCGTAATCGTCACCGCAGTCAAGCTCGAAATAAATTTCTTCTTCGTTTGACATTTCAGTAACTTCGCATTTTTCCATGCCAAGAGCTAAAACCATTGACTTAATGTATTCTGCAGTAGCAGTATAGTTGTTTGTCTTTTCAAGTGGAAGAGCTTTCTGTTCTGTAGCTTCTTCCTTTTTTGGCTCTGCCTTAGGTGCAGAGTTTTTCTTTTCAGGACGCTTGTCCTGTTTTTTGTTGTTATTTTGAGGCTTTTTGCCGTCATTTTTCTTTTCTTTCTTTTCAGGCTTTGGGTCAGCTACCTTAATAGTAACCTTAACCTTTGCAGGAGAACCACCAAAAATACCTAAAATTTTCTTTGACGGAGTTTGAATAACTTCAACGCTTTCAACCTCATCATATTCACTAATACCAAGCTGAACGTATGCGGCAGCCTTAGCTTCCTCAACGGTAGAGCCAGTACCGATTTCTTCTTTAATCATAATATTTCCTCTTACTCTTCGTTACTATCATCTAAAGTTTCGGCAACGTTTTTAAGAATTTTTTCTTTTGCACGGTGGTTAATTGTTTCCTCAACCATAAGTCGTGCAAGTACTTTCTTTGGCGAATGAGTATGGTTAAGAATAATCATTTGAACAAATGAAAGTAAAGTTGACATAATAATGTAAATACCAACTGATGCTGGGAAAAGGAATGCAAAGTAAATGCTCATTGCAGGTGACATAAATGTCATACAACCCATTGATGGGTTACTTGCCATTTCAGGATTTGTCTTTCTTTGACGGATGTAAGTATATACTGCCATTGCAAGTGATGCAAGACCTGTCAAAATAGGAATAATCCAAAGAATGTTAAACACCTTAAACTGTGGTGTTTCTTCAAGATTCATACCTAAAAATCTGAACTTGTTAGTAAAGTCTGCAATTTTGTTTACATACTCTGCTGGAATACCTGTTAAATCAAGCTCATTCCAGTGGCTAATTACTGTAAGCTCAAGGCGGAATGGCTGACTTTCATATTTGTCAAGTCCAGGAAGTGCCTTTGCCATATCAGTAAGCTTTGTAATAACGTCTGCTGGAATGCGAAGAACGTAAGACAAAAGCTTGTAGTTAACTGAGTAAACACCCATCATAACAGGAAGGGTAATGAGCAAAGGTAAGCAACCGCCTGTCATTGAAGAGTAACCCTCTTGCTGATAAAGAGCGCTTGTTTCCTCCTGCTGTTTTCTCTGATCATTAGGATATTTTTCTTTAATACGTCTAAGTTTTGGCTGAAGTCTTTGACTTTTTGCCATACTTTTTTGTTGCTTAATCGAGGACGGGAGTAAAACCAATTTGACGGCTATCGTCATAAACAACAAGGATAAAATGTAGTTATCCGTAAGGCTGTAAAAGAAACCAATAAGGTAGCCGAACGGAATCGAAAAAACTTCTCTAATAAATTCCATTTTGTCCTCCAAAAATCAGAAGCTCACTTTTTTCTTTTCTTTTTCTCTGGCACTGGGTCGTAACCCCCTGGGAAAAAGATGTTGCACCGTAAAAGTCTTTTAATAGTTAAAAAAGAGCCATATAAAACTCCAAACCTTTCAATTGCCACAACGGCATATTGTGAACAGGTCGGGTAATAACGACACCTTGGCCCAAAAAGTGGGGATATACGGCGCTGATAAAACCTTATTAAACGAATAAGAAAGTTTTTCATGACGGAATAACTCCTGCTTCAATAAATAGCTCTCTCATAGTTTTTTCAAGGTCGGTCGATTTAATGTATTTGGTTTTGCCACGGGCAACAAATACTAAATCATAACTTCCACAAATGTCAGGTTGTAAATTTCTGTATGCAGCACGAATAACACGGCGACAACGGTTGCGTTCAACCGCATTGCCAATTTTTTTTGATGTCGTAATTCCGGTACGACAAATTCCCGCACGGTTTTTTAATACATACAAAACCAGTGCAGGAGCCTGAAACGATTTACCTTTGCCGTATAACCTATGGAATTCGAAATTCTTTTTAAGAGTTACCGTCTGTTTCAAAATTCAAACCAAGTCAACAGAAATTAGTATGTTAACTGCTTTCTGCCCTTTGCTCTTCTGCGAGCAAGTACCTTTCTGCCGTTTCTGTCTGACATTCTCTTACGGAAGCCGTGTTCCATCTTGCGATGACGCTTTTTAGGCTGATAAGTTCTTTTCATTTTTGCTCCTCCGTTTCTGTATTGTGATCCACTTCAATTTAGGTAATATCAAAAATTACCTGCGGACAGACATTATACAATATTTTTTAGTAAAAAGTCAATCATTTAATTTAATTAAAATTTTCACAACATATCGAAATATCAAATATTTAAGCCAATGTTTTCAACAATATGTTCTGTTTTATGTTCAAAACA
>JAZUGZ010000064.1:0-8198 GCA_045641425.1 Candidatus Fimenecus sp. | reverse complement strand
CATTGTTTCTCCAGCTCTTGACCTTGACACACTTCACCTTTGCAATCGTTACAGAGTTCCAATGATGCCTGGTATTATGTCAGTTCGTGAAGGACTTCTTGCTATGGAAAATGGTGCTGATATTCTTAAAGTATTCCCAGCAGACCTTTTTGGCCCTAAGATTATTAAGGATATTAAAGGCCCAATCCCTTATGCAAAAATGATGCCAACTGGCGGTGTTGATGCTGACAATGTTGGCGAGTGGATTAAAGCTGGTGCTGTTGCAGTTGGCGCTGGTTCATCACTTACAGCTGGTGCTAAAACTGGCGACTACAAAAAGATTACTGAAACAGGTAAGCGTTTCGTAGAAAACATTAAACTTGCTCGTCAGGAACTTGGTATTTTATAATTAAAATAAAGCTTAAAGAGTGGGGAAACCCACTCTTTTTTATTGCAACTGTTTTTCTATTGTGGTACAATAAATATGTATAGTCTAAAGAAAGGTGGAATCCAGTTGAAAAAAATATTTTCAGTATTTTTGTCTGTAATTCTAATTTTATCGGCATTCAGTGTTTCTGCCTTTGCACTCACAAGTGGTAATTATACATATACAATAGAAAATGGAAAAGCTATTATAACAGCTTATAAAGGTAGCGAAACGACCGTTACAATTCCCAATAATTTAGGCGGTTATGAGGTTTTGGCTATTGGCGAAAGTGCCTTTGCGAATAATAAAAATATTACTTCAATAACTATTTCGGATGGTATTTCTGAAGTGCGTGACTCTGCATTTTTGAATTGTGCGAGCCTTGCAAAAATTACACTACCTAAAACTATTACACGCTTTGGCGAAAATGCAATTTTTAATACTGCTTATTATAACAATAAAAACAATTGGACAATTAGATATGACAAAACTGCAAATTCTGATTTGACTATTGGCAATGGTCAAGACACTTACCCTTGGGAGTTTATTCAAGCTGACGAACTTCAGTATATTTATCTTGGAACTGTGCTTGTTCGCTGTATTGTTAAGGGTGCATACAGTGTTAAATATGACACAACAGTTATAGCTGACGGTGCATTTCGCAACGAAGTAGGGCTTAAAAAGATTGCGCTATCTTCTAAAACGGCCATTTTAGGTGCTAATGCCTTTAATGGTTGCACATCATTAAATGACGTTACAATTGAAAATGATAATATAAAAATTTGTGACGATGCTTTTTATAATACATTTCTTTACAACACAGAGGGCAATTGGAAAGGCGATGTGCTTTGTGTTGGAACTCGTGCCGTAGCAACTATAAAAAATGCAAATGAAATTGTAATTTCAAATGGCGTAACGGCAATTTCAAACGGAATAATTGGTACTAAAAATGTTTATATTCCATCAACTGTAACAAAAATTTCAGATGGTGCATTTGTAGGCAATACTTCAGTGATTTATGGTTACACAGGTACATTTGCTGAAAGCTTTGCAAATGAAAACGGCTTTACATTTGTGTGTCTTGATAAGGCTAAAATGGGCGACCTTGACTTTGATGGCGAAATTACAGCCAATGACTATGCAATGCTTCACTCATCAAACACTTACGCTCACAAAATAACAAAATATGAGTCAAAAGTTAGCGACCTAAACCTTGACGGAGTAGTTGACGGATTTGACGAAATTCAAATTCAAATTTTAATTAACGACAAAACAGCCTATACTAAAGGCGATGTTAATGGCGACGGAATAGTTGACGAAAATGACTACCAATTCTTAATTGCTAATTTAAGTGGCAATTGTAAAGCATTTGGCAACAATATGCTTTCTCGTGCTGACCTAAATGGCGACGGAATAATTGACGGATTTGACGCGATTTATCTTGATTTATACCTAAACGGAAAGGCGAGTTTATGAGAGCTTTAGAAAATTTAGAGCCTAAAAAGGTGTTTTATTACTTTGAAGAGCTTTGCAAAATTCCACACGGCTCTGGGGACACAAAAAGAATTAGTGACTACTGTGTAGAATTTGCGAAACAGCATAATTTTTCTTATTCACAAGACGAGCTTAACAATGTTGTGATTAGAAAACCTGCTACAAAAGGCTTTGAAACACGCCCAACTGTAATTTTACAAGGTCATCTTGATATGGTTTGTGAAAAAGATGCTGATGTAGATTTTGACTTTACTTCTGACCCGCTTAATCTTTTAATAGATGGCGATTTTGTAACTGCTGATGGTACAACTCTTGGTGGCGACGACGGCATAGCAGTTGCAATGGCACTGGCAATTCTTGATAGCGAAGATATTGCACACCCAAATTTAGAAGCACTTTTTACAACTGACGAAGAAACTGGAATGTACGGTGCCGAAGGCTTAGACCCATCACTTTTAACCGGTAAAATCCTCATAAATGCCGACTCCGAAGACGAAGGAGTTTTAACAGTCGGCTGTGCTGGTGGTGCAAGAGCAGGTGTAAAATTACCAGTTGAATTTTTAGAAGAAAAACCGACAAAAAATATAGTAATTAGTGGGTTAATTGGTGGTCATTCTGGTGTTGAAATCCATAAAAATAGGCACAATGCCAATGTTCTTATGGGTAAATTCTTAAATAAAATTCCGCACTTTAATTTAGCCAAAATTTCAGGTGGCGCTAAAGACAATGTAATCCCTAACAGGTGCGAATGTGCTATTTTTACTGACTGTAATCTTAAAGAAATAGCAGAAAATTTTATTAAAGAAAATTATAACGAAAACGATAAAAACCTTGAAATCACTATAACTGACGGGGAAATTTTACCCGTTATAAATGAAGAAAACTCAAAGAAAATTGCAAGGCTTATTTGTGATTTTCCTAATGGTGTTCAAAAAATGAGCAAGGCAATTCCAGCACTTGTTCAAACTTCGCTAAACCTTGGTGTAGTTAAATTTGAAAATGGCAATTTCGTTTGCACATTTTCAGTTCGTAGCTCTGTAAATGGCGAAAAATATGAACTATTAAAAACACTTCAAAATATTGCCGAAAAATTTAATGCAAGTTATTCTGACGGTGGCCATTATCCAGCTTGGGAGTATAGAGAAAATTCAAAACTTCGTGACACAATGGTAAATGTTTACGAAAAACTTTATGGCGAAAAGCCTGTGGTAGATGTTATTCACGCTGGTCTTGAATGTGGCCTGTTCTGCGACAAAATAAAGGACCTTGACGTTGTGTCGTTCGGTCCAAATATTATGGATATTCACACTTCTCGTGAAAGACTTTCTATTTCTTCGGTACAGCGCACCTATAAATATCTTTGTGAAGTCTTAAAGGAAATAAGGTAAATTTATGAACATTAAAGAACGATTTTTGAAATATGTTGAGTTTTCTACTTCTTCAAATGAAGAGAGCGAAACTGTGCCATCAACTCCTAATCAAAAAGTTTTTGGAGAGTACCTTGTAAATGAATTAAAAGAGATGGGTATAGATAATGCCGAAATAGATGAAAAAGGCTATGTTTATGCCTATTTAGAGGGTAATGACGGAACTGACGATGCGATTGGTTTTATTTCTCATTTAGACACTTCTCCAGCAGTAAGTGGCGAAAATATTAAGCCACAAAGCCTTATTTACACTGGTGGCGATATTAAACTTGCAAAAGGCGAAATCAAAGTAAATGACTTCCCATTTTTGCAAGATTTTGTCGGTCAAGAGCTTATTGTAACTGACGGCACAACTCTTTTAGGTGCTGACGACAAAGCCGGTGTTACCGAGATTGTAACAACTTTGGAATATTTAATTCAAAACCCAGAAATTAGGCATAAAGGGGTTATGATTTGCTTTACTCCTGACGAAGAAATTGGCAGGGGAGCAGACCATTTTGATTTTTCTAAATTCAAAGCAAAATATGCCTATACTGTTGATGGTGGGCTGCTTGGCGAAATTGAATACGAAAACTTTAACGCCGCTTCCGCAAAGTTTACTGTTAACGGAGTGAATATTCATCCGGGTGACGCTAAAAACAAAATGAAAAATTCGGTGCTTATTGCAAATGAACTAATTTCTCTTTTCCCAAAAGCAGAAACCCCCGCACACACTGAAGGTTACGAGGGCTTTTACCACATTTGCGATATTACTGGCAACGAAACTAAAACCACAATCAATATGATTATTCGTGACCATAGCAAAGAAAAATTTAATGGAAGAAAAGCATTTACAGAAAATGCTGTAAAATATATAAATTCAATTTATGGCGAAAATACAGTAGAGCTAATTTTAGAAGATAGCTACTACAATATGAAGTCAAAGATTTTGCCGTATATGTTTCTTGTTCGTAATGCCGAAAAGGCTATGAAAAGTGTTGATGTAGTGCCTAAAATCGTTCCAATTCGTGGTGGTACAGACGGCCCAAGACTCTCTTACGAAGGGCTTCCTTGCCCTAATCTTTCAACTGGTGGAATGAATTTTCATAACGTTCACGAATTTGTGTCAGTTGACAGTATGGTTAAAATGACCGAAGTGCTAATCGAACTTAGTAAGATGTAAAAAAATAAGCCGAGTTTTTGCTCGGCTTTTTCTATTCTATCCCATTTTCTTTTGCAATAAATTTAATTACGCTGTCGTCATTATTTTCGCCGATTATTATATGGGCGATTTTTTTTACTTCTTCTACTGCATTGTGGACTACAACCGCTCTATCGGCAGCGTTTAGCATTTGCAAATCGTTTAGGTTGTCGCCAAATGCTACTGTTTCGGTTGCTCCTAAAAATTCTTTAATATAATTCATAGCGCCCGACTTTGAAGCATCGCTTGAAAAAATCTCCATAAGCCAGCCATTTGTGTACTGGTCAGGGTAAAAAGCGTAATTTATACCCTTAACATTTTTAAGCCTCTTGTCAGCTTCGTCGAGCATTTCTTTTGGTGCGAAAAAGTTAAAGTAAACGGGCTTTTCGTTCTTTGGCAAATTCTCAAGGTCTTCTACCTCGTAAAATCTACCGTCAAGCATTTCTTTTCGAGTGTCAAAAAACCACTGCATAGCATTTGTGTCAACACCTTCACAGCGAATTGTCATTTTCTCTCCGTCAAATGAAAACACATTAGGGTGTAAATTAAGACTTCTAAAAATGCTTAAAACTTCTTTATAAGGCCTTTCTTCAATAGGGAAGAATTTTACAACCTTTTCATTTGCCATATCGTAAACAAAAACACCATTCATAAGCACAAGTGGTGCCGAAAATGGCAAATCTCCTAAAAGCATTTTGCCAGTTATCATACTTCTTGCGGTTGCAACTGTGAAGAGTATGCCTTTTTCACTAAACTCTTTAATCTTTTCAATTTCATATTGTGAAAGCGTTTGGTCAGAGTGTAA
This sequence comes from Candidatus Fimenecus sp., assembly GCA_045641425.1. GTDB lineage: Bacteria > Bacillota > Clostridia > Oscillospirales > Acutalibacteraceae > Fimenecus. The sequence goes on along the minus strand of JAZUGZ010000064.1, from coordinate 2,886 downwards.
AAGTGTTCCGTCTAAATCGCTAATGTATAATCTCTTCATAATTGCCCCCTTTGATTTGATAATTTATTTTATATTACCTGCCATAAAAAGTCAAACGCTATTGATTTTTATTTTCAAAAATGTTTTAATATTTCTATTAAACTTAGGAGTTGATTTTATGGACTTCAAAACAGGGCCGTTAATGTATATTTTAGCGGCAGGAGTTATTACTTTTGTTATAATTCAGTCAGTTTTCTTTATGATTAAATCATGGAAGAGAGGCAAAGAAATAGGCCTTTCTACTGACAAAATGAAGCAAACAGTAATTTCGAGCGTGCTTTTTACTATTGCACCGGCTATTTCAATTCTTGCTACTGTTTTAGCTTTAGCTTCGGCACTCGGTATAGTTTTACCTTGGATTAGACTTTCGGTTATTGGCAACCTTGCTTATGAAACTGTTGCCGCAGAAAGTGCAGTCGGTGTGTTTGGCTCCACACTCGCTAATGAGATTAAAGACCCAACTCAGTTTTCAACTATTGCTTGGACTATGACTATTGGCTCTTGCTTCCCACTTATTCTCTTGCCTATTCTTTGTAAAAGAGTTCACAAGGCAACTAAAAAGATTACATCAAACAAAAATTCTGATAGCAAACTCCCTGACATTTTAGGTGCGGCGGCATTTATTGGCATTATCGCAGCATTTATTTCTCGTGCTTTAGCTGGTGTTCCTACTGACGGTCCAGCGGCTGGCTTTATGTCGGTTTCAGTTCTTCTTTCCGCTATGATTTTCACAGTTGCATTAGATTTACTTTGCAGAAAGAAAAATCTTTCAAAGCTTGAGCCATTCGTTTTGCCAATTTCAATGTTTGGTGCTATGGGTATTGCAATTTTACTAAATACTGTTTTGCCGAGTAGCATTACTTCATTTACTTGGAGATAAGGGGGGAGAGAAATGAAAAAACAAAGAACATTTACTGACAAAATGCACCTTTGGGGTAGCCTTTGGTCTGTTACAGCACTTTTAGTGCTTTTCTCAGTACCACTTATTTTCTCAATTAAATATAATGCTTTTCCTGAACTTAACACACTTTTCAAAGCACTTTTAAGCGTTGTACCAATTTACTGGGCAACCGCAATTATTGAAGTCGTAACTTATACACCAATGCTCGGTGCAGGGGGCACATATCTTTCGTTTTTGAGTGGTAATATTACAAACCTTAAACTTCCTTGTGCAATAAACGCTATGGACAGAGCAAATGTAAAAGCAAATAGTGAAGATGGCGAAATAATTTCCACTATTGCTATCGCCGCTTCTGCAATTACAACTACTGTAATTATTGCTGTTGGTGTTTTGGCATTCTCGCCAGTTCTTCCAAAAATTTTGGCTGAAGGCTCTGTAATTAAACCTGCCTTTGAATATGTTGTACCAGCACTTTTTGGCGCACTTGGTGCTTCGTATTTCGCAAAGCATTGGCGAATTTCGATTTTGCCGATTTTGGTAGGAACACTCGTTTATGTTTTTTCACCGGGGTTGCCAGTTGGAACTATGATTTTTGTAACAATCGTAGTTAGCCTTTTAGGTGCATTCTCAATGTATAAACTTAAAATCATTAAATGATATTAGACGGTCTGTTGAGTACTTCGCAGACCGTTATTTTATTGTGATTTTTACTACATTTTTTCTACTAATTTTTATAGGAAAATGCCCTATAAATATTGAAATTATTGGTATTTAGGTGTAGAATATAATGGATTAAAAATGAGTACACGGGGAGGTATGCCTAAATGGCACTTGTACCGATGAAAGAGCTACTCGAAAGAGCAGCTGAAAGAAATATTGCCGTTGGTGCTTTTTCTGTGGGCAATATGGAAATGGTAATGGGCGCAGTTGCTGCTGCCGAAGAGCTTAACACTCCAATTATTTTGCAAATTGCTGAGGTTAGACTTAAAAATTCTCCACTTGAGCTTATGGGTCCAATGATGGTGTCTGCCGCTAAAAATGCAAAGGTTGACATTGCAGTACATCTTGACCACGGTCTTAAGTTTGAAACTGTGCAAAAAGCACTTGAACTCGGCTTTACATCAGTTATGTTTGACGGCTCACTTTTACCACTTGAAGAGAATATCGCACAAGTTAAAAAAGTAGTAGAAGAGGCTAAAAAATATGGCGCTACTGTTGAGGCAGAGCTTGGCGTAGTTGGTGGCAACGAGGGCGAAGGCAAGAACCACGAAATTCTTTGCACTAACCCTATGGATGCTAAAATCTTCTGCGATGAAACTGGTGTTGATGCTTTAGCAGTTGCTATTGGTAATGCTCACGGTAATTACCCAGTACTTCCGTCACTTCGTTTTGATGTTCTTGATGACATCAACAAAACAGTTGACACACCATTAGTCCTTCACGGTGGCTCTGGTATTACTGACGAAATGTTCCGTCAGTCAATTATGCTCGGTGTTCGCAAGGTTAATATTGCAACCGCTTCATTTAACCATTTAGCTACATTTGCAAAGAACTATTGCGACACTCACGAAACCGCAAACTACTTTGAACTCTCAACCGCCGAGGCAGAGGGAGTTTATGAAAATGTTAAGCGTCACATTAAGGTGTTTAGCTTTATAGATTAAGGAGAAAATTATGAAATACATTGAATTTGACAATTCTAAAAAATATGACCTTATACTCGTTGGCCGTGTAGCAGTTGACTTAAACCCAGTTGACTATTACTGCCCACTTAATGAAAGCACAACTTTCAAAAGATATTTAGGTGGCTCTCCTGCTAATATTGCAGTTGGTCTTGCAAGACTTGGTAAAAAGTGTGGTTTTTTTGCTCGTGTTTCTGACGACCAGCTCGGAAAATTCGTAACTGACTTTTTCGAGAATGAAGGCATCGACACTTCTAAAATTGT
>JAZUGZ010000063.1:0-1617 GCA_045641425.1 Candidatus Fimenecus sp. | reverse complement strand
CCGTGTGAAAAGTTAAGAAAAAAGAATGGCAATTATTAAAAATGTTCGAGAGAAGCTTGATTTGCCTATTGCCGTTATGCTTGATACTAAAGGGCCTGAATGCAGAATCAAAACATTCAAAAACGGCAAAACAGAGCTTTTAGACGACCACCAGTTCACATTTACTGTAAAAGAAATAATTGGCGATGATAAAAAAGTTTCGGTAACAGATAAAGCATTACCACAGCACGTTGAAATTCAAGATGTTATACTCTTAAATAACGGACTCGTTTCACTTATTGTTACCGATAAAACTGAAACTGACGTAATTTGTAAAGTTCTTAAAGGCGGAAAAATATCAAATCAAAAAAGCATGAGTTTTCCTGGCAGAGTGCTTATTGGTCCTTACCTTTCAAATGCTGATAAAGACGACATTTTACTCGGAATTAAGCTTGGTGTAGATTTTATTGCGGCATCGTTTGTATCAAAAAGCGAAGATGTTAAGGAATTACGCAGATTTTTAGACGAAAACGGTGGCAAAGATATTGAGATTATTGCTAAGCTCGAAAATCGTTTAGGAATTGAAAACATTGAAGAAATATGCGAAGAATGTAGCGGAATAATGGTGGCTCGCGGCGACCTTGGAGTAGAAATTCCTTATAAAGAAATCCCTGCAATTCAAAAAGATATTATAAACCGCTGCAGAATGCTTGGTAAAAGAGTAATTACTGCAACTGAAATGCTTGAATCCATGATGGAAAATCAAAGGCCAACCAGAGCCGAAGTTTCAGATGTTGCAAATGCAGTTTTCGATGGTAGCTCTGCTATTATGCTATCAGGCGAAACAGCGGCAGGCAAGCACCCAGTTGAAAGTGTTAAAATTATGGCTGAAATTGCTGAATACACCGAAAGGACTATTGACTATAATACCAAATTTCACAATGCAGATTTTGAAATTATCAGTACTCTTGACGCTGTTTCACACACCGCCTGTTCACTTAGTAACAGTATAAATTCAAAGTGCACAGTAGTTTGCTCTATAAGCGGAATTACCGCACGAATGGTAAGCAGATTTCGCCCCACTGCTGATATTTTAGGGCTTACAACAAGCGAAAATGTTTGGCGAAGGCTTGCGCTTTCTTGGGGTGTTACGCCAATTCTTGCCGACACATTTTCAAGTGAAAATGAAATGATTGAATTTGCATTAAAACAGGCTAAAAATATTTATTCATTAGATGATGGCGAAAATGTTGTAATCACACTCGGTAAAATGGATGGTCACTCGGGAAATACTGATACAGTTAAAATAAAAAAGATATAACAAAACGGGGTCAAACGACCCCGTTTTAATTTTATTTTAATTTGTTATACAGGTAAATTTAGTGCGTACCCTGCCACAATTCCTATTACCGCAGAAGCTACAATAAGTTTAATTGGATGCACCTTTTTAAGTGCCAAAACTGTCATTAGGACACAAACGACGAGTGAAATGTAAAACTCTATGCTTTTGAATACTGAAATGCTAAATGAGTCGCCAAAAAAGTTTGTAATTGCAAGTGAAACAGCCGCTGAAGCAATAAGTCCAATTGCCGCTGGGCGAAGACCTGTCATAAGCCCTTTAACAACCTTATTTTTCTT
>JAZUGZ010000062.1:0-1544 GCA_045641425.1 Candidatus Fimenecus sp. | reverse complement strand
GCACCTTTCATTCCTTTTGCGCCTTCACTAAGAACAAGTTCTGCGCCATAAGCCTTCATAAGAGTGCGGCGTTCCACAGACATTGTGTCAGGCATTACAATAATAAGTCTGTAACCTCTTGCGGCAGCAACTGAAGCAAGGCCAATACCAGTATTACCAGAAGTTGGCTCAATAATTACGCTGTCAGGAGTGAGTTTACCACTCTTTTCTGCTTCGTCAATCATATTTTTTGCTACTCTGTCTTTAACAGAGCCTGCTGGGTTAAAATATTCAAGCTTTGCAAGAACTGTTGCCTTTAAGTTTTCTGATTTTTCAATATTTGTAAGCTCTAAAAGTGGTGTTTTACCAATAAGAGCATCTGCTGATTTATAAATGTTTGCCATTGTAGTTTCCTCCTTATTTTACAGCGTCAAAACCGTGCTGTAAGTCTGCAATAATATCGTCAATATGCTCTGTACCAATTGAAAGTCTAATTGTATTTGGCTTAATTCCAACTGATAAAAGCTCTTCTTCTGAAAGCTGTGAATGTGTTGTTGAAGCTGGATGAATTACAAGAGATTTAACATCTGCAACATTTGCAAGAAGTGAGAAAAGCTCGAGTGACTCAGTAAACTTCTTTGCCTTTTCGCTGTCGCCCTTAATTTCGAATGTGAAAATTGAGCCAGCACCATTTTCGAAATATCTGCCGTAAAGTTCTTTTTGCTTTTCATCGCCAAGAGATGGGTGATTAACCTTTTCAACATCAGGATGATTATTAAGGAACTCAATTACTTTAAGTGCGTTTTCAACATGACGCTCAACACGAAGTGAAAGTGTTTCAAGTCCTTGTAAAAGAAGGAATGAGTTAAATGGAGAAATTGTAGCTCCCTGATCTCTCATAAGTGTTGTACGGATTTTTGTAACATAAGCGGCAGCACCAACTGCATCTGCAAATACTACACCGTGATATGATGGATTTGGCTTAGAAATTCCTGGGAATTTGTCGTTCTGCTTCCAGTCAAATTTACCACCATCAACAATTACACCGCCCATTACAGTACCGTGGCCACCAATAAATTTTGTAGCAGAGTGAACAACAATATCTGCACCGTGCTCAATAGGGCGAAGGAGAAATGGAGTTGCAAAAGTATTATCTACAACAAGCGGAATGCCGTGCTTGTGAGCAACTTCTGCAATAGCTTCAATATCAATAATATCTGAATTTGGGTTACCGAGTGTTTCAGCATATAAAAGCTTTGTGTTTTCTTTAATTGCTTTTTCAAAATTCTGTGGGTCTGATGGGTCAACAAATGTTGAATCAATACCCTGGTCTTTAAGTGTGTTTGCTAAAAGATTGTAAGTACCACCATAAAGGTTAGCTGAAGCTACAACGTGGTCGCCAGCTAAAGCAATATTTTGAATTGCGTAAGTAATTGCGGCAGAACCTGAAGCAGTAGCTAAAGCTGCAATACCGCCCTCAAGTGCGGCAATTCTTTGCTCAAATACATCAGAAGTTGGGTTCATAAGTCTTGTGTAAATGTTGCCACCTTCTGTAAGGCCAAATC
>JAZUGZ010000061.1:0-11843 GCA_045641425.1 Candidatus Fimenecus sp. | reverse complement strand
GCGCTAGTTGACTATCTCTTCGCTAGCAGGGATTAAGTGGTTGATCACCATACAAATCAAGTATTTGTACAGCTTTTTCAAACACGCTTTAATTCTGTAATTATGCTTGATAATAATGTGAATATTGATACGAAAGAAAGTTCTTTTAAGCAACAGGAAGGTCTTTCTACGTGGTCTTATGTTGTGAAGTATTTTAATGATTACTATATAATTGTGGAGTATCGTCAAAAAGATAGTGTTACTGAAGACAACAAAATAGGTGAGATTTCAACAGCTGTTTATAAATCAGTATCTTCTGAAAATTTGAGCGAGCTGGAGAATATTAAAAATGTTGGTAGCCATTATTATTCATACTCAACTTATCCAATTGCAATAGCTTCAATATCAACATTTGGAAAAATAATTTGTGCTATATTTGTAGCATTAGAGCTTTTTGGAGTTTGTAAACTTATTTCAAAACATAACCATAAATAATATATTGACAATATAAATTTTATATTGTATAATACTAAAGCTTTCGGCATTCACGGAATATGGCGTAAACTTAATTTATTAAGTATTCACCTGACCTTATTCTGTGGTGTACGAAAAAAATATTTTTAATGAGGTGAAACAAAATGACACAGGCAGAAAAGCAGGCTATTATGGCTGAATATGCTACACACGAAGGTGACACTGGTTCTCCAGAAGTTCAGATCGCAGTTCTTACAAAGAGAATTAACGACCTTAACGAACACCTTAAGACAAACAAGAAGGACCACCACTCAAGAAGAGGTGTTCTTAAAATGGTTGGTCACAGACGTAACCTTCTTGCTTATCTTCAGAAGGTTGACATTGAGAGATACCGTTCAATCGTAGCTCGTCTTGGTCTTCGTAAATAAGACACTATTAAGGCAAACAGTTTTACGCTGTTTGCCTTAAATTGCTTTTTAACACAGTAAAAAACAAGGCAAATTTCCCTAACTTTAGCGGTAAGCAGAGAGCTCGATTTTCGAGTTTTGTGCTTATTGCTAAAACGAGATTTTTGCCTTGAAAATTATAAAATAAAGGAAGGTAAAACTATGTTTTTCAAGAACTTCAAAGTTTGGGAAACTGAACTTGCTGGCAGACCACTTTCAATTGAAACTGGTAAAATGGCTGGCCTTGCAAATGCTGCTGTAATGGTTCGCTATGGCGAAACAAACGTACTTTGCACAGTTACAGCTTCAGCAAAGCCAAGAGAGGGTGTTGATTTCTTCCCTCTTTCAGTTGACTATGAAGAAAAAATGTACTCAGTTGGTAAAATCCCTGGCTCATTCGGTCGCCGTGAGGGTAAAGCAAGCGAAAAGGCAACTCTTACATCACGTTGTATTGACAGACCAATTCGTCCACTTTTCCCAAAAGACCTTAGAAATGACTGCCCAGTTGTTGCAACAGTTATGTCAGTTGACCCTGACTGCAGCCCTGAAATCGCATCAATGATTGGTGTTTCAACTGCTATTGCAATTTCTGATATTCCATGGGACGGCCCAATTTCAGGTGTTAACGTTGGCCTTGTTGATGGTCAAATCGTTATTAACCCAACTCTCGAGCAGAGAGCAAAAACAGACCTTAACTTAACAGTTGCTTCAACAGCAGACCTTGTTGCTATGATTGAAGCAGGCGGTAATGAAATTCCTGACGACCTTATGTTTGACTGCATTATGGCAGGTCATGAGGAAAATAAGAAAATCGTTAGCTTCATTCAGGGCATTGTTGACGAAGTTGGCAAACCAAAGTTTGCTTATGAGTCAAGCGACCCAGACCCAGTAATCTTCAACGAAATTGAAGAATTCTGCATTGAAGATGTTAAAAAAGCACTCGACACTGACGACAAGCTTGTTCGTGACGAAGCTCTTCTTCCAATTTACGAAGCAGTTCACGAAAAGTTTGACGAAAAGTTTGAAGGCAACGAGGGCAAAATCGAAGAAATTATGTACCTTGTTCAGAAGCACGTTGTTCGTTCTTGGCTTAAAGATGAGCACAAGCGTGTTGACGGCAGAGGCATTGACGACATTCGTCCACTTAACGCTGAAGTGGATTTACTTGCTCGTGCACATGGTTCAGGTATGTTTACTCGTGGTCAAACACAGGTTCTTTCAATTGCAACACTCGGCCCAATTAGTGACGCACAGATGCTTGACGGCCTTGATGAGCAGAAAGAAAAGAGATATATCCACCACTACAACTTCCCATCATACTCAGTTGGCGAAACAAAGCCATCTCGTGGCCCAGGTAGAAGAGAAATCGGTCACGGTGCTCTTGCAGAAAAGGCACTTGTTCCAGTAATTCCATCAGTTGAAGAATTCCCTTATGCTATTCGTGTTGTATCTGAAGTTCTTTCTTCAAATGGTTCAACATCACAGGGTTCAATTTGTGGTTCAACACTCGCACTTATGGCAGCAGGTGTTCCAATTAAAGCTCCAGTTGCTGGTATTTCTTGCGGTCTTATTACAGGAGACCAGGGTGTTTATGGCGACTTTATGACAATGGTTGACATTCAGGGTCTTGAAGACTTTTATGGCGATATGGACTTTAAGGTAGCTGGTACAAAGAACGGTATCACAGCTATTCAAATGGACCTTAAAGTACACGGTCTTACACCTGAAATCATTAAAGAAGCATTTGCTAAAACACACAAAGCAAGAGATTATATCCTTGACGAAATTATGCTTCCTTGCATTAGTGAGCCTCGTGAAGAGCTTTCAAAGTGGGCTCCTAAAATGCTTACAACAAAAATTGACCCAGAAAAGATTGGCGATGTTATTGGTAAGCAGGGTAAGGTTATTCAGAAGATTCAGGCAGAGTGCGAATGCAAGATTGACATTTCAGAAGAGGGTAATGTATTCGTTTCAGCTATTGACCTTGACAAAGCAAAGAGAGCAATTATGCTCGTTGACACAATTGCTAAAGACCCAGAGCCAGGCACAATCTACAACGGTGTTGTTACTCGCCTTATGAGCTTCGGTGCATTTGTTGAAATCGCTCCTGGTAAAGAGGGACTTTGCCACATTAGCCGCCTTGATGTTAAGAGAACTGAAAAGGTTGAAGATGTTGTTAATGTTGGCGACAGCGTACTTGTTAAGGTACTTGAAATTGACGACCAAGGCAGACTTAATCTTTCTCGCCGTGATGCTCTTATTGAAGTTAAAGGTTTAACACCTGAAAACGACATTGATGACGAGCCAAAGAGAGATAGAAAGCCACGCTTCAATGGTAAACCACACCGTCATAACTAATTGACAAATAAGCAAAAATTACGGGCATTCTCATTTTTGAGAGTGCCCATTTTTTATAAAAATAAGGGGCGATTCGTGAATCGCCCCTACATAATTTTATTTTGTATTGCTTGGACACCCGTGAACTCGCCTGCCGGCTCAGACATCACTTCTGTTCGCTTTGCTCACAGAGGTGTCCACCGGACACCCGTGACACTTGGAACAGTCCCCAGTGCAACCAGCACATTTGCTAATAGATTTATGCTTTACTACAAAAACAGTCGCAAGCACTACTAAAACAAGCAAAACTAAAAGTAATATAATTGTTTGAATATTCATTTTACACACCTACTGCAATCAAAACTATTCTTACAATAAATGCACAAATCCAAGCAACTGAGCATTGAAGTGCTACAACACCAAGTGCCCACTTAACACCAAGCTCACGCTTAATTGATGCAATAGCCGCAACACAAGGAGTGTAAAGAAGTGAGAACACAAGCATTGATGCTGCAGAAATTGGTGCAATTACAGCAGTAACATCAGGAAGTAAAACTTCAAGAGTTGAAACAACACTTTCTTTTGCCATAAAGCCAGTAATAAGTGCAGTAACAATTCGCCAGTCCCCAAGTCCAACCGGCTTAAAGATAGGTGCTATATAACCTGCTATTACCGAAAGAATACTTGTGTCTGTGTTTTCGCCTAAATAAGAAAGTCTAAAGTCAAATGACTGTAAGAACCAAACTACAATAGTTGCAAGGAAAATAACTGTAAATGCTCGTTGTAAAAAGTCTTTTGCTTTATCCCAAAGAAGCATACCAACATTTTTGGCCCCTGGGAGCCTATAATTTGGAAGCTCCATAACAAACGGAACAGCTTCGCCCTTAAAAGCGGTGCTTTTTGAAATTAGTGCAATTATAACACCCATTACAATTCCAAGGAAATAAAGACCAACTGTAATAAGTCCGCTATATTTTGGAAAGAAAGTGCTTGCAAAGAAGCCATAAATCGGAATTTTTGCAGTACAGCTCATAAACGGAGTGAGCATAATTGTCATTTTTCTATCTCGTTCTGAAGGGAGTGTACGGCTTGCCATAACACCCGGTACTGTACAACCAAAGCCAATGAGCATTGGAACAATACTTCTACCTGAAAGACCAATTTTACGAAGAAGTTTATCCATAACAAAGGCAACTCGTGCCATGTAGCCACTGTCTTCAAGCATTGAAAGGAAGAAGAAAAGAATAACAATTACTGGAATAAAGCTAAGTACCGAGCCAACACCACCGAAAACGCCATCAATTATAAGTGAACGCAAAACTTCACTAATATGAGCAGACTGTAAGCCTAAATCAACAAGCTCGGTAAGTTTTTCAATTCCGCTTTCCAAAAGCCCTTGTAAAAATGAGCCTATTACATTAAATGTTAAGAAGAAAACTGCCGCCATAATAAGTATAAATGACGGAATAGCTGTGTATTTGCCGGTTAAAATCTCGTCAATGTGTCTGCTTCGCTTATGCTCTTTACTCTCTTTTGGCTTTACAACAGTTGTATCGCAAAGTTTTTTAATAAATGAGAATCGCATATCTGCCATAGCGGCGGAGCGGTCAAGCCCACGCTCTTCTTCCATTTGAACTATGATATGTTCAAGCATTTCTTTTTCGTTTTGTGAAAGCTTTAAGGCATCTAATACAATTTCGTCACCCTCAACAAGCTTACTTGCGGCAAAACGAACTGGAATATTTGCATTTTCTGCGTGGTCTTCAATAAGGTGCATAATACTGTGAAGACAACGATGAACAGCACCGCCATTTTCGTCTTTATCACAAAAATCTGTTCTGCCGGGGCGTTCTTGATATTTTGCAATATGTACTGCGTGACGAACAAGTTCGTCAACACCCTCATTTTTAGATGCGGAAATTGCAACAACTGGAATTCCCAGCATATCTTCCATAGTATTAAGGTGAATTGAACCGCCATTACCCTTAACTTCGTCCATCATATTAAGTGCTAAAACTATTGGAACATTAAGCTCCATTAACTGAAGCGTTAAGTAAAGATTTCGCTCGATATTAGTAGCATCAACAATATTGATAATGCCAGTTGGCTTTTCATTTAATATAAACTCACGAGAAACAATTTCTTCACTTGTGTAAGGGGAAAGTGAGTAAATACCGGGAAGGTCAGTAACAAGCGTTTCAGGGTGGTTTTTAATTGGGCCGTCTTTTCGGTCAACTGTAACCCCTGGGAAGTTACCAACGTGCTGATTAGCACCGGTTAACTGGTTAAAAAGTGTTGTCTTGCCACAGTTTTGGTTACCAGCAAGTGCAAAAGTCAAAGTTTTATCTTTAGGAAGTGGGTTTTCGTCAGCTTTAACGTGGAATTTACCGTCTTCGCCAAGGCCAGGGTGCTCACGAACAATTTGACCTTTGTGAACAGTATGCTGTTTGCAAGAACCGTCTTTGTTTTCACAAATCTCGATTTTAGCAGCATCGTCAAGGCGAAGTGTTAATTCGTAGCCGTGAATAAGAAGCTCCATAGGGTCGCCCATCGGAGCATATTTCATAAGTGTAACTTCTGCCCCCGGGATAACGCCCATATCAAGAAAGTGCTGACGAAGTGAGCCCTCGCCACCTACCGCAATTATTTCTGCACTCTCGCCGATTTTCAAGTCTTTAAGTGTCATACGCAACCTCTTTTCATCTGCATTTTTAGAAGTGTTAGCCTTGGCTAACCTCAATTACAATAAAATAATACACCCGAAATTCCTACTTGTCAATAGGGATTTAGAAAAAATTAGCATAAACTAACAATTTTTTAATAGACATAAATTGACTAAAATGTAAAATTTTGCATTGACAAAGGCTTTTCTGTGTGTTATTCTAAATTTTGTTACGTAACAAATATTATAAAAGGAGGCAAAATTATGTATTACAATTGGTTAAGAAAAGAACATCTTGATAGACCACAGCAGGATTACCCAATGAATTCTGTTTTATTATCTTTTGCCTCGAAAAGTGATTGCCCCATTCTTGCGATTGACTAAAATTTAGTTTATATGGGATTTGGTTGCACTATCGAGGTTTCGGTAGTGTTTTTTTATTTTTATAGGAGGAAAAAATGAGGTACATAAGACTTCACGAGGACGTTAAAGTCCCTGTGTTTAAAAATGTAAAATATGCTCTAAAACTTGTACTTAAAGCTGACAAAAGGCTCTTTTTAAGCTACCTTTTTAGCAATATAATTGATAATATTTTTCAGCATTATATTCAGAGCATTTTATTTCTTAAAGTCCTTTTGTCTGTAATTGACTCAAAGGCTGATTTTAATGTATATTTCAAAGATTTACTTATGTTTTTCGGAGTAACTGTATTTATTAAAATTAGCACTTGGGCGGCGGCTTATGTTCGCCAAGTTTCAACTAAAAATGTACTTAAGGTACTTAATAATATGGTGTTCAAAAAAGCAACCGAGCTTGATGTTGGATGTTACGAAAACCCGGAATTTTATGACAAATACCAGCGTGCTACTCAAGTTTTGTCTTATGGTTATTTTGATGTTATTTGCTACGACTTTGCAAATGCCATAAGCGGTGTTATATCTTTAGCACTTGTAATTGGCACAGTAATGCTTATTAACCCTGTTTATTTGCTATTCCTTGTGCCGACAACACTTGTGTTTATAATTGAAATTGCAAAAAGCAAGGTAGTTTACAAGCGTGACCTTAAAATGACAACTAACAACAGAACTAAAGCATATATTCAAAGAACTGTTTTCTTAAAAGAATTTTCAAAGGATATGCGAACTTCTAACATTTTTTCGGTTATGATGAAGCGTTTTGAAGGTGCAATAAGTTCTAATGTTGAAATTCTTAGAAGCTATGGCTTTAAGCTTTTTGCTTACAGTATGGTAAGCACACTTTTCTCGGAGTTTATTCCGATTATTGGCACTTATGCTTATGCTGGCTACCAATTTGTTAAGAAAAAATCAATGACAGTTTCAGGTTTCTCGGTTGTTGTTTCATCTATTGCAACTGTTAGAGAAGCTACTTTAGTTGTTGCTGATAGTGTTGACGAAATGACACAAATGGCGTTTTATTTCCAAAATCTTCGTGAATTTTTTGAGTACGAAAGCGAAATCAAAGACGGTGGCAAAGAAGTAGAAGAATTTAATTCTCTTGAGTTTAGAGATGTTACTTTCCACTACCCAAGTGCCAAGAAAAATGTACTCGAAAATGTGTCATTTAAGCTGAATAAAGGCGAAACAGTTGCCGTAGTCGGAGTTAATGGTGCTGGCAAGTCAACACTTGTCAAGCTTATCCTTAGATTTTATGATGTAACTGAGGGCGAAATTCTTTATAATGGAATAAATATTAAAGAATATAATGTAACTTCACTTCGCAAATCATTTGCAACTGTTTTTCAGGACTACAAAAACTTTGCTGTTTCAATTTTTGAAAATGTTATGTGCAGAGAGTGTACGGAAGAGGATAAAATCAAAGCTCAAAAAGCACTCAAAATGGCAGGAGTTTGGGAAAAAGTTAAAAAACTCCCACAAGGTGGCGACACAGTTTTAACTCGTGAATTTGACGAAAATGGTGCTGGTCTTTCAGGCGGCGAAAATCAAAAGCTCTCTACTGCAAGGCTTTTTGCCAGTGATTACGACATCGCAATTCTTGACGAGCCGAGTTCTGCTCTTGACCCAATTGCAGAATATAAAATGTATGAAAATTTAATTAAGGCTACAAAAGAAAAAACTGTAATTTACATTTCGCACAGGCTCTCGTCTGCGGTGCTTTCTGATAAAGTATATGTCTTAGGAAGTGGACAAATTCTTGAAAGTGGCACTCACGAAGAGCTTATGAATTTGGGCGGAAAATATAGCGAAATGTTTGCTCTTCAAGCCTCCGCATACAGTAGAGAGGAGGGCGAAGAAAATGTTTAATAAGAAGAAAAAAAGAGAAACAGAGCATTCAATGCTTTCTAACATTTTATTCTTTTTAAGGCTTATGTTTAAGCTCTCGCCTGGCCTTGTAATTGGCGATATTCTTTGCGGAATACTTAGAGTTTTACCACCTCGCCTTATTTCAGTTTTAGGTATTAAATATATTATTGATACTGTAACAGAGGGCAAAGATTTACACCGAATTGTTTACGCTGTTTTGGCAATAGCGGGTGTGCTTATTTTTGCAAATGTTGCGAACCTTTTATACCGTGAATTCTACTGGAATATGGAAAAAGAAAGGCTTTACAAAAAGCTTAATGCAACTCTTTATGAAAAGGCTCATTCCCTTGATTTGGAAAGCTATGACGACCCAAATTTCTATAATAATTTCATATTGACCATTGAGTCATCATCAGAAAATATTCAGGGACTTTTAGGACTTATTCAGCACTACATTGGTAATGTTATTACACTTATTACTATTGCATCTGTAATTCTCACTATTGACCCGATTTGCCTTGTAATAATTCTTGCATCAATTTTAATTTTTATGCCACTTAGCACTAAAATTGGCAAGCTTCAAATGGGCAGAAGAATTGACAATACAAAATTCCATAGACGAAGTGACTATTTCCAAAGGATTTTCTATTTGCAAGATTATGCAAAAGAAGTTAGAATGAACGGAATTCGCCCACTTCTTTTAGAGCGTTACAATGACGCCGCCAATGACGTTATTCGCAATCAAGACAAGTACTGGAAGAAAATTGCATCTTGCTATGCGGTTCAGCAAGTTGGTGTTCAAGCGCTGGGATTTATGTTTATTTTGCCACTGTATTTAGGCTACTGTGTGCTTGTGAAACACACTCTTTCAGCGGGCGACTTTGTAGCAACATTTAACGGTGCAAATTCTATTGCTATGTCCCTTAATTTCTTAACGGTTTGGGCGGCGGCGGTGTTCTCTGAACGAGCTAAAATGATAGAAAAATACAGAGAGTTTTTGAAAACAGATTTCAAGATAAAAGATGGCGAAAAGGTGGCTTCAAAAACCGAGCCAAAAACAATTACCCTTAAAAACATGTCATTTACTTACCCTGGCAACTCAGAGCCAACTCTTAAAAACATAAATCTCGAAATAAAACCTTACGAGAAAATCGCTCTTGTTGGCTACAATGGTGCTGGTAAAACTACTCTTACAAATTTACTTTTAAGGCTTTATGATGTAACCGAGGGCGAGATTTTAATTGATGGTGAAAACATTAAAGATGTAACTATTGATTCTCACAGAGATAGATTTTCTGCGGTGTTCCAAGATTTCCAAACCTTTGCTTGCTCAGTTGGTGAAAATGTAGCTTTGTCTGACGAAACTGACAGCGAAAAAGTTTTAGAAGCACTTTCACATAGTGGATTTAGCAAACCGCTTAAAAATGGCACAGATACAGAGCTTCTTCGTGAGTTTGATGACGAGGGAATAATGCTCTCTGGCGGCGAAAGTCAAAAGGTTGCAATTGCTCGAGCATTTTATAAAGATTGCCCTTATGTAATCCTTGACGAGCCGTCCGCAAACCTTGACCCAATAGCCGAATACAAGTTAAACGAGGCTATGAAAGAGGCTTCAAATCAAAAAACTGTTATCTTTATTTCTCATAGACTTTCAACCACAATAGTGGCAGACAAAATCTATGTTATGGAAAATGGCGAGATTATTGAATCCGGCTCGCACGAAGAGCTTATGAACAAAAATGGCACTTATGCTAAAATGTTTACCTTGCAAGCTGAAAAATATAAGTCATAAACACAAAAACGCTCTATATTTTTAGGGCGTTTTTTCTTTACATTTTAATTTCATTGTTGTATAATAATATAATCTATAAGTATGCGGTAAAGGAGGAACACTTTATGAAAAAAAGTTCTAAGATTGCATTGTCTGTTTTTGCTGGTACAACAGTAGGTACTGCTATTGGTATGAACAGAATTTATGTGTCAAAAAGATATGGAAAAAAACTCGCTAAACCTACTCTCAAATTCTCCGAAATTGCAGAGGGTAATACTGAGGGAGTACACCTTACCGCTCATCGTGGACTTTCAGCTTTAGCTCCTGAAAATTCACTTCCAGCATTCGAGCTTGCAAGTAAAGAAAATTATTATGCTTTAGAATGTGACGTTCACTTTACTACTGATGGAAAGTGGGTTATTATTCACGACCACCAAATGAAGTCAATGACCGCTATGAAAGGCGATGTTAAAGATTTTCCGTATTCAGATTTGAAGGACATTAGATTTAACAATGGTGCAAACTTTGAACAATACCCAGAAGCTCGTATGTGTACTGTTGAAGAGTACCTTGATATTTGCAAAAAAAGTGGCAAAATTCCTATGATTGAAGTAAAGGACAAGCGTACTGACAAGGTCGAGAATCTTTACAAAATTATTTGTGATTATGGCTATGAAGACACAGTTATTCTTATTTCATTCCACCCTGAAATTCTTCGTGAATTCCAAAAACTTTCTCCTAATATGACACTTTGGTATTTAATGGGCAAAATTAAAGAAGAAAAACTTGAAGAATGCCTTTCACACAAATTTGGTGTTGCATTTAATGCAAAACGAAACCTTGAAAACACAGAAATGATTAAAAAAGCACAGGACGGCGGCATTACAACTGCTTGCTGGACTGTTGACGATAAAGAAACACTTAACGCAATGCTTAAAGCTGGTGTTAAGTACATTACAACTAACGCAATATTACCTGACTGAGAGGATATATATGACAGACTGTAAAAAAATTGCGGATTTAATTTTCGCAGATGTTGACAAAACTCCTGAATATTACGAAGAAAAGTACCCAGTTCGTAATCTCGGGGAGGGTGCAAGAGTTACAAGATTTGCTCCGTCACCTACTGGTTATTTACATTTCGGCGGACTTTATGCTGGCTTTGCTTCAAAATTCACAGCTACTTCAACTAACGGCGTGTTCATGCTCCGCATTGAAGATACTGACAAAAAGCGTGAGATTGAAGACGGCGTTTCTTGCATAGTAAATGGTCTTACCGCTTTTGGTATTGCACCGGACGAGGGTGTTACTGGATTTGACAGTGAAAGTGGAATTTATGGACCATATACCCAAAGCAAAAGAAGGGATATTTACCGCACTTTCGCTAAAAAACTTGTTGAGGAGGGTAGGGCTTACCCATGCTTTTGCACTCCTGAAGATTTAGAGCAAATTCATATTCAGCAAGAAAATGAAGATATTAAAGGTTATTACGGAAAATATGCTCGTTGCAGAGATTTAACTGATGACGAAATAATCGAAAAAATAAATGCAGGTGTTCCTTTTACAGTTCGTCTTAGGTCTATGGGCGATATTACTCATAAAATCAAGTTTGACGATATGATTAAAGGCAAAATTGAAATGAGCGAAAATGTTAATGATGTTGTTATTCTTAAAACAGACGGAATTCCAACTTACCACTTTGCTCACGCAGTTGACGACCACTTAATGAGAACAACTCATGTTGTTCGTGGCGACGAGTGGATAGCTTCTGTACCGCTTCACATTGAACTTTTCAAAGCGCTTGGCTTTAGACCAGTTAAATATGCTCACATAGCCCCACTTATGAAAGAGGAAAATGGCGGTAAACGTAAGCTTTCAAAGAGAAAAGACCC
>JAZUGZ010000060.1:0-2635 GCA_045641425.1 Candidatus Fimenecus sp. | reverse complement strand
TCTACCAAAGCATAAGCTTCTTTTGTTGATACATCTTGCTCAGGCTTAACAATTATTATCTTACAATCTTTAAGTGGTTTCACAGGAGCAATAACATCGCCTGTGTTAAGCACAATAGCTGTGCCACCTGTTAAGCTAAATGGAATATCAGCCCCTACGCTTGAACCTATTTCTCGAAGTTCAGAGTCGGCTAAATTTGTACCATAAATTTTATTAAGACAATAAAGTACTGCTGCACCATCAGCACTACCGCCCGCAATACCAGCAGCCATAGGAATGTTTTTACCAATTCTTATGGTTATTCCCCTTTGGCTTATATTGCAATAATCGAAAAACTTTTCAGCACATTTATAAGCAATATTTGTTTTGTCTTTTGGCATTGTGGCTGAATCTGACTCAATTATAATTTTACCAATTTCATTTCTCTGCACATCAACTGTATCATAAAGGTCAACAGATTGCATAAGCATAAAAAGGCTATGGTAACCACTTGGTAACTTTTTAACCATATCAAGCATTAAATTAAGTTTTGCAGCTGCTCTTACAATCATATTAAACCCCTTCAATTATTTTCATTTCAATCGGCGAACGATTTTGGAATAATGTTATATTCTCAAATCCAGCATCAAGTGCTGATTTATAAGCATCAGTAATTCCTTTAGCTAAATCTTGTGCATAGTGAGCGTCAGAGCCGACTGTAATCAACCTGCCACCAAGCTCCCTAAAGCGTTTAAGAACATCAGTTTCAGGCTGAAGTCTATTAAGCTTTTGGCGAAGACCTGCCGTGTTAATTTCCAGTGCAATGTCTTTTTTAGCAATTAAGGTTAAAATTTCGTCAACTTGTTTTTTATAGTCATTCAAATTTACAAGAATTCCAGACACCGCATAAAAGTAGCGAAGCGGATAAGTTAAATGAGCTAAAACATCAAAATTACCCCATTTACATAGTTCAATCATTTCATCTAAATACTCATTCATAAAAGCTTTAGTTTCTTCTTCAGTAAATGACTCGCCATAATATGGGTCAAATCCGTTTCTAAGATTATGAATTGAACCTATTACAACATCGAACTTTTGAGAATCTAAAATTCTTTTAGCAATTTCGGGTGCATAAGTTGGCTGTCCAAGCTCAATACCATTAAGAACTAGAATTTTACCACGAAAAGCAGACTTAACCTTTGCAATTTCAAAAAAGGTCTGAAAAACTGCCCTTTCATGTGGGTAGTCAGTTATGCAACGGTCAACCTCACAATGGTCTGTAAAAGCTAAAGCTCTAAGATTTAACATTTCTGCTTTTTCACAAATAAAAGTCGCAGAATGGTTACCGTCATAAGAATTGTCAGTATGAACGTGAAAATCAACAATATGGTTGAACATTTTTTCGCCTCTGTATATAAAATAATCTCAAAATTAGTTTTGCATTTTTTCTCAACCTATATTCTATAATACTTATTCTGCAAATTCAACTGAAAAAGTAAAAAAAATAGCATAAATTTTGATAAAGTTAATATATTCACATTTCATAAAATATATGTTAAACTATTAATTGTATTAAAACAGTTTGGAGGTAACCAAAATGAGAGGTATTATTACTGTTATCGGAAAAGACACAGTTGGCATTTTAGCTAACGTTTCTGGCATTTGTGCTAAGTACGGCGTAAATGTTGTTGAAGTTACTCAGTCAATTCTTCAAGATATGTTCTGCATGATTATGCTTATAGACATTGAGAAGGCAACTATTCCATTTACAGAGTTTGCTGAAGAAGCAAAGAAAATGGGCGAAGAACAGTCACTTTCAGTACACGTTATGCACGAAGATATTTTTAATTCGATGCACAGAATATAAAATATCGGAGGGGAATTATGGTAAATACAAGAGATATACTTGAAACCATCAATATGATTCAAGAAGAAAATCTTGATATCCGTACAATCACTATGGGTATCTCCCTTCTTGACTGTGCAGACAGCAATATTGATAGAGCATGTGAAAGAATTTATGACAAGATTTGCAAAAAGGCTGAAAATCTTGTAAAAACTGGCGAAGACATTGAAAAGGAATATGGTATTCCAATTATCAATAAACGAATTTCAGTTACACCAATCGCTATGCTTTTAGCTTCAAGCGGTGGCGACCCAATTAAATATGCAAAAATTCTTGACAAGGCAGCCAAAACTGTTGGCGTTAACTTTTTAGGTGGTTATTCTGCTCTTGTTCAAAAAGGTTTTGCGGCTGGGGATGAAGCACTTATCAGAAGCATTCCTGAAGCTCTCGCTACAACAGATAGAATTTGTTCAAGTGTTAATATTGGTTCTACAAAAACTGGTATCAATATGGACGCTGTAAGACTTATGGGTCAAATTGTTAAAGAGTCAGCTGAACTCACGAAAGATAAAGGGCTTGTTGGTCCTTCAAAACTCGTTGTATTTTGCAATGCAGTTGAAGACAACCCATTTATGGCCGGTGCATTCCACGGTGCTGGCGAGCCAGATTGTGTAATTAACGTTGGTGTTTCTGGCCCTGGTGTTGTTCGTGCAGCACTTACAAAAATTCCTGATGCTGATATTACTGAAGTTGCAGATACAGTTAAGAAAACTGCATTTAAGATTACAAGAATGGGTCAGCTTGTAGCCC
>JAZUGZ010000059.1:0-5173 GCA_045641425.1 Candidatus Fimenecus sp. | reverse complement strand
CACCTCCTCAAATGCCAAATGGTGAAAATGCTGGAACACCTCCTCAAATGCCAAACGAAGATGATTCTTCTAAACAATTAACGCCACCAAACAATATAACTCAAACAAATTCATAAAAAAGAAAAGCAGATTAGATTCATTTGGTTTCTAATCTGCTTTTAATTTTTACAATATTATAATAATTATTTTGCGTGATTTTTAATAGCTTCAAATGTAACATCACTTAGGTCGTGCTCAATTTTACAAGCATCAGCCGAGGCTGTTTCCTCATCAACGCCGAGCCTCATTAAAAACTCAGTTAAAAGGGTGTGGCGTTCGTAAATTTTCTCGGCAATTTTTCGGCCGTTTTCTGTTAAGGCAATAAGCCCGTCTTTATCAATGATTATATATTTATCGCCTTTAAGCTTGGACATAGCTCTACTAACAGATGCTTTAGAAAAGCCCATTTCCTCTGCAACATCAACTGAGCGAACGGTGTTGTTCCTTTGCGATAACACCAAAATTGTTTCAAGATACATTTCGCCAGACTCTAAAAGTTTCATAACATCACTTCCTATGTGTATTTTACCACATTGACAAAATTTATTCAACTGTTCATTTTCTTGAAAATAATAAAAAAATTACAAAAATTTCAAAATAATACTTGACAAGTTAGCACAGGGTAACTATAATATAAATCGAAAGTTAGCAATAGGTAACTCGATTTATTTTAATTAGTTAAGAAATGTGTGGGGTGATGTAGTTTGATGCCGTTAACCTATGCGAACACAGGCGAAGAAAATATAATCAAAAAAATTGGTGGTAAGCAGGAAACCCGTCAGCACCTTGAAAATCTTGGATTTGTAGTAGGGGGCAGAGTTTCTGTCATAACACAAAATGCTGGTAACGTAATTGTTAATGTAAAAGAATCACGTGTTGCTATCAGCAAAGAAATGGCTCAAAAAATAATGATATAAATAGAAAGTGAGGACGAATATGAGAACACTTAAAGACGCAAAAATCGGTAGTACAGTAAAAGTAGTAAAACTACACGGTGAGGGTGCTATCAAACGAAGAATTATGGATATGGGCATCACAAAGGGTGTTGAAGTTTATGTTAGAAAAGTAGCTCCACTTGGCGACCCAGTTGAAGTAACTGTTCGTGGATATGAACTTTCGCTTCGTAAAGCAGACTCTGAAATGATAGAAGTAGAATAATAAATCTGAGGCATTTGCCTTATTATTTTTAATGTAGAGTTAGCCAAGGCTAACTAAAGAAAGGACTATATTATGGGTATTAAAATTGCACTTGCTGGTAACCCAAACAGCGGTAAAACAACTTTATTTAATGCACTTACTGGTTCAAACCAATTTGTAGGTAACTGGCCAGGTGTTACAGTTGAAAAGAAGGAAGGTAAACTAAAAAAACATAGTGATGTAACTATAACTGACCTTCCCGGTATTTATTCACTTTCTCCTTATACATTGGAGGAGGTAGTAGCAAGAAATTATTTAATAGACGAAAATCCAGATGTAATTCTCAATATTATTGATGGTACTAACCTTGAGCGAAACCTTTACCTTACAACTCAGTTAATGGAGCTTGGTATTCCGGTAGTTATTGCTATCAATATGATGGATGTTGTCAAGAAAAATGGCGACAAGATAAATACAAAAGCTCTTTCAGAACAGCTTGGATGCCAAATTGTAGAAATCTCTGCTCTTAAAGGTACAGGTGTTTTAGATGCAGCAGAAAAAGCTATTGATGTGGCAAAGAAAGGTAAAACAGTTCCAAAACACACATTCTCTGGCTCTGTTGAACATGCTATTGCTCATATTGAAGAGGCTGCTGTTCACTCTATGCCAGAGGAACAACAAAGATGGTATGCAATTAAAATTTTCGAGCGTGATTCAAAGGCGCTTGAAAAATTAAATATCCCAGAAAGTACATTATCTCATATTGAAAATGACATTAAAACGGTTGAGAATGAATTTGACGATGACGCAGAGTCAATTATCACTAACGAGCGTTATGTTTACATAGGTGAGGTAATAAAGACCTGCTACAAGAAAAAGTCAGCAGGCACACTTACTACATCAGATAAAATTGATAAGATAGTTACAAATAGATGGCTCGGTCTTCCAATTTTTGCGGTTGTAATGTTTTTAGTTTACTATATCGCAATGGTTACAGTAGGTGCAGGTGCAACTGACTGGACAAATGACAACTTGTTTGGCGATGGCTTCCATTTATTTGGCATCGGTAGTAGCGAATACAACGAATCAGTTGAAAATTACAACGGTGCTATGCAGGCTTTAGAGGCTTATGGTATTGAGTTTGACACAGAGGACGAAAACTTTAATGCAGATGAAGTAATCGCAGAAGCTGAAGCTTTAGCTGATGAAGGCAATGCTTCTGAAACAGCAACTCTTGTTGTTGAAGATGAGGAAACCCTTGAAGAGGTTGAACTTACAGCATACTTTAGCGAAGTTCCAGAAAATGCTGGCGATGAAGCAGTTGGCGTTTCATTCCTTGAGGCAGTTGATTACATTAAAAACACAGAAAATGCATTTGAAGAGCCAGACATGGCGGACTATGGAGTGTTCGTAATGAGTATTCCAGATGCTGTATCCACAGGACTTGAAAAAGTAAATGCCGCACCTTGGCTTCAAGGTTTGCTTGTTGATGGTGTTGTTGCAGGTGTCGGTGCAGTTTTAGGCTTTGTACCGCAAATGCTTGTGTTATTCTTCTTGCTCGCATTTTTAGAAGGCTGTGGCTATATGTCCAGAATCGCATTTGTACTTGACCGAATCTTTAGAAAATTCGGACTCTCTGGTAAGTCATTTATTCCAATGCTTGTAGGTGTTGGTTGTGGTGTTCCTGGTATTATGGCATCTCGTACAATCGAAAATGAGCGTGACCGTAGAATGACTATTATGACCACAACATTTATTCCTTGCGGTGCAAAGGTTCCGTTTATCGCAATGATTGCAGGTGCTATCTTTAATGGTTCAGCACTTATCTCAACTGGTGCATATTTCATTGGTATGGCTGCTATTATTTGCTCTGGTATTATTCTTAAAAAGACAAAGATGTTCTCTGGTGACCCAGCACCATTTGTAATGGAGCTTCCAGCATATCACTTCCCAACACTTAAAAACCTTCTTCACTCAATGTGGGAGCGTGGCTGGTCATTTATTAAAAAAGCTGGTACAATCATTCTTCTTTCAACTATCGTAGTTTGGTTCACAACTTACTTCGGATTTGTTGATGGTTCATTTAGAATGCTTGATGAGTCAGAGATTGACGCTTCTATTCTTGCAAAAATTGGTGGTTTAATTGCTTGGATTTTTGCACCTATCGGTTTTGGCAACTGGCAGGCTACTGTGGCTTCAATTACAGGCCTTGTAGCAAAAGAAAATATCGTAGGTACAATGGGTATTCTCTATGGCGGTGGAGAAATGAGCGTATGGCAAACACTCGCAGGTTGCTTTACAAAAGTAAGCGGTCTTTCATTCCTTGTATTCAACCTTCTTTGTGCTCCATGCTTTGCTGCAATCGGTGCTATTAAGCGTGAAATGAATAGCGCAAAATGGACTTGGTTTGCAATTGGATATCAATGTTCGTTTGCTTACATTATTTCATTGATGATTAACCAGTTTGGTAACTTGTTTATGGGTAATGCAAACATTGTTGGTGTTATTGCTGCAGCAATTGTTCTTATTGGTATGATTTATATGCTTGTTCGCCCATACAAAGAAGCAAATACACTTACTAAAAAAATAAAATAAACATTAAACATATTTCGTGAAAGGAGCTATCAATATGCTTAATTGGTTAATAGGTAATATCGCAACTATTATTATTTCTCTTGTACTTATCCTTATTATCACAAGTGTCATTTATAAAATTATTAAAGATAAGAAACAGGGCAAATCCTCCTGTGGTTGTAATTGTGCTAATTGTGCTATGGCTGGCTCTTGCCACGGAAAAAACTGAAAATAGGGAGGCAAAGCCTCCCTATTTTTCAAAACAATGTGTTAGCCCTGTCTAACTAAAGGAGAAAATTATGAAAGAATATATTTTTACTGTAAAGGGTATGAACTGTTCAATGTGTGAAAGCCATATAAATGATGCAATTTATAGACTTTCTGGAGTTAAAAAGGTTAAGTCCAATAGAGGCAAAAATCAAACCGTAGTAACAGCCGAAAATCTTGATGTAGAAAAGGTGATTTCAGCGGTTCGTGAGCTTGGTTATGACATAGAAGATGGTTTTTCTGCTAATGAAATAGAGAAAAAATCGTTTTTGCAAAAATTAAGAGGTAAATAAAATGGAAGAATACACAGAGTCAAAGCAAATGTATCTTAAAACTATTTTAGAACTTCAAGATGAAAGTGAAAAAGTAAGATGTGTTGATATTGCAAATAAACTCGGCTTTTCAAGACCAAGTGTAACTAATGCAGTTAAGAAATTAAAATCAGATGGTTTAGTTACATCATCAGCTGAAACTCAAATTGCATTAACACCATTAGGACTTGAAACAGCTAAAAAACTTCAAAATAGGTCAGTTGTTTTAACTTCATTTTTAATGGGATTGGGCGCTTCTAAAAGTCTTGCAAGTGAAACGGCTTGCAAACTTGAACAT
This sequence comes from Candidatus Fimenecus sp., assembly GCA_045641425.1. GTDB lineage: Bacteria > Bacillota > Clostridia > Oscillospirales > Acutalibacteraceae > Fimenecus. The sequence continues at coordinate 547 of JAZUGZ010000059.1, read as the reverse complement.
GTTTTAAGCGAAGATATGTTTGAAATTATAAAACAGCAAACTAAAATATAAGGAGAAAAATTATGAATATTGTTGAATTCAAAAATGTTAGCCGAATTTACACAAGTGGTGACCACGAGTTAAAAGCTCTTGATAATGTGAATATGACACTTGAAAGTGGAAAATTTGTAGTGATTTTAGGCCCAAGTGGTGCTGGTAAAAGTACACTTCTTAATATGCTTGGTGGTCTTGATAGCCCAACGAGTGGACAAATAATTGTTGACGGTAATGATATTTCAAAACTCTCAAATAATGAACTTGCCGAGTACAGAGCAAAGCTTGTCGGATTTGTTTTTCAGTTTTACAACCTTGTGCCAACTTTAACGGTTCACGAAAATGTAGCTTTAGTTAAAGAAATTGCCCCAGATTCACTTTCTGCTACAAAAATGATTGAAGAGGTAGGACTTTTAGACCACCTTAAAAACTTCCCATCAGAGCTTTCTGGTGGTGAACAACAAAGAGTATCTATTGCAAGAGCACTTGCTAAAAATCCTAAAATTTTACTCTG
>JAZUGZ010000058.1:0-6123 GCA_045641425.1 Candidatus Fimenecus sp. | reverse complement strand
GACAGACAATATACAGCAAATGCTTCTGGTCAGCTTAGAACTCGTGTTCAAGCATTTGTTGAAAGCCTTGAAATTAAGAGAATTCAGAAAGAGAGAGGTGACAAGTAATGGGATTTTGGGTAAATGAACCAAAAAATCTTGGTAATCTACATAAAGATAAAACTTGGTTATTAAAGCACCGTGAGTGGCGTGGCCTTCGTGATACAATGTACGACTTTTATCGTTGGCTTATCACTTGGAAAAACATACTTGTAATGACTATTAAAGCTCCTGTTTCAACTGTTAAGGGACTTTGGAACTATCGTTGGATGGCATCTTACCTTTCAGCTCCTGCTTGGGTTGACAGACACACAGAGGGTCTTCGTGGTACACACCTTCGTATAGCACACCTTCACTTTAATGGTCTTGTAAAGCCTACAACAGAGATTATTGGATTCTTGCTTGCAAACGACAGACATTTCCACAAGAATCCAAAAATGGCAGATAAAGTCGTTTTAGTTGATGAGATTTTCTCATCAGAGCTTACATCTGGCTTCCCAGGACTTAAAGATGTTCACCTTTCAACTATTCCGATTTTCTTAACATCAATGGTTGACCAGTTAATTACACCACATTACCTTGACTTAGTTGAGGGTTATGGTGTTCCTGCTGATGTTTGCCCACTTCCAGCAGCTGAAGCTGGTGTAGCAATTAACGACGACTACCCAATGCTTGGTAAATGTTCACTTAGCTGTAATATGCCTTGTGACGGTTCAGTTATTAACTCAAGCTTTGTAGATAGACGCTTTGATATTCCAACACAGCCAATTAACGTTCCCCTTCGTTATAATGGCGAAGATGTTCAGGAATATGCTGTAGAAGAAGTTAAGTCCGCAATTAAGTTTATTGAAGACAATATGGGCGTTAAGTTTGATTGGGATGCATTCTTTAAGGCAATGGAAACTTATAACACCCAGCTTGAATACGAAATGCAGAAGTGGGATATTAACAGAACTCCTTACCCACAAATGACTGGTGCAACATTCTGGCTTTACAGACTTTTCTACTTCCACATTTCAGGTGGTGCAAATAAGCTTTTCCCTAAAACAGATAAAAAAGTTAATAAACTTATGATGAAGGGCTATGAGAAAAAGGAAAAATGCTCAAAAGAAATGCGCCACAGAGCAATTGTTTGGTCTTGCCCTGCTAACTATTACACAAGCCTTGCAAACTGGCTTGAAAACTGCTGGGGTGTTAACGTTGTTATGGATATGGAAACAATGATTTCCTACCTTAAATACGACACAACAGATAAAGAAAGCGCACTTGCAACTTATGCAAAAACTCTTCAGCGTACAACAATGAGAAAGCACACAAAGGGTGGCTACCAGAATGTTGTTGACGAGCTTTGGAGAATTGTTGACGAATTTGATGCTGATATGGTTATTATGTATGACCAAATTTCTTGTAAGGGTATGGATGGCCTTAATGGTATTTTCGATGACCAAGCAAGAGAGCATGGTGTTAAATTTATTTGGGTTCCACAAGACCTTATGGACCCTCGCACAGTTTCAAGAAGAGATATGCGTGAACATATCAACAAATATATGACTGCAGTTCTTGGTGAAGAACCAGTTGACCCAACACTCGTTGACTTTGACGATACAATGGCTTGGTAATAAAGGAGAAATTGATTATGAAATATTTTGGCGGATGCGACGTAGGCTCAACCTACGCAAAATGTGTAATACTTGATGAAAACGGCAAAATGGTTGCAGATGCAACAATTAGAAGTAAAATTAACCCAGTAAAGAGTGCAGAGCTTGCACTCGAAGAAGCAATAGGTAAGGTAGAAGGCTTAAATAGTGCAGAAGAACTCGCTTACCTTATCGGTACTGGTTATGGTAGAAATAAAGTTCCATTTGCTGACGAAAACATTTCAGAAATTAGCTGTCACGCAATGGGCGTTCACGTTACAAACCCTGATGTTAAAGCTATTATCGACATTGGTGGTCAGGACGTTAAGGGTATTGCAATTGACTCAGACGGTACAGTTAAAAACTTCGCTATGAACGATAAATGTGCTGCTGGTACTGGTAGATTCTTCGAGGCTATGGCAAATGCATTTGAATTAACTCTTCCAGAGTTCTGCAAACTTTCACTCACAGCAAAAAACACAATCCCGATTACAGCACAGTGCACAGTTTTCGCAGAAAGTGAAGTTATCTCACTTGTAGGCGAAGGTAAACCAATGGACGAAATCGCTGCTGGTATTCAGTTAGCAGTTGCAAAGCGTTGCTTCGTAATGGCTAAAAAGGCTGGCGCTACTGACTCAATCACACTTACTGGTGGTTGTGCTAAGAATGAAGGCTTAAAGCAGGCAATTGAAAAGGTGCTTAAGATTAAAGTTGTTAATCTTGCAATCGACCCGCAGCTTATGGGCGCACTTGGTGCTGCTGAATATGCAAGACAGAAAGGATTGGCAAAATAATGATTAAAGCGTTGATAATTATCGCTATTGTTTTAGTAGCATTCTTTGTACTTACTTTTACTGTTTATATGTTTAATTTAGATATGAAACTTATGGCAGCACTTGAGCCAGTATTTGAAAAAATTTACGATAAAAGGAAAAGAAATCCAAAGATTTAACTATGAAGCTATATAACGAATGTTTTGACGGTGTAACTTCTTTGCTTGAAAACTATCCTTATAAAAAGTTGGATTTGGGCTCTTCTTGGAGTGACATTGGTCAAAATCAAATGATTTTTCAAAAAGATACAGCTTTTGAACTTGGCGGGGGGAATCTTCCTGCAATTAGTAGCTTAGCTTTAACGGATAGTTCACAGTATGTTCCTTGTGACGAAGTAATACTTTGTGGCAAGGATTTAAGTGAGATTAAAGAAGATACTCCATTTGCAAGAATTGCTCTTGTTAGAGTAAACGAAAGCAAACTTGGCACTGGCAATAGTCTTTATCAATCAATTAGAAAAATTGAATACACTCGCTACCATATTAACCCGGAAGGGTATATGATGCGAATTTCATCATTTTCGCATAGAGAGGCTGTAAGAGTTAGCAAAAAAGCTATAAAAAACGGACTCGACTTTTCTAAGGTTGGTAAGGCGTTTATTGATGCGTACCATAATCATCCAGCGGTAGAAGCAGTTAAAATTATATTTATAACTGACACAGCATTCCCATATAAAGAATTAAGTAATATTATGGAAAAATCCGAAAATATTACTAAAGCTCTTGACCACCTTATGAAAGACTTAAAGATGGACTGTGATGTTTGCAAATTAAAGGATGTTTGTGAAGAAGTTGAACAGTTAAGCTTGCAAGAAAACAATAAATAAAAATATTTAGTTAAAAAGACTTGTCTTTATTAGGCAGGTCTTTTTCATATCTTGCAAATTTATTTGCAATTGTTTATAATGGTATTATCATTTGAAAGGGGGAACTCTAATGGAATATAAATACGAATTACATTGCCATACAAAATACGGTAGCCGTCAATGTGGCAGAACCGAGCCAAAAGAAATAGCAAAGCTTTACAAAGAAGTTGGCTATTCCGGTGTTGTTATAACCGACCATTACAGCCCTTTAACCTTTAATTTAACTCATGGATATTTTAATCCTAAAAAGTTTATACACGAGTACATTAACCCATACTACGAAATGAAAAAATATGAGGACGAAAATTTCTCTGTTATGTTTGGTATGGAACTTCGCCATTATGGTACTGGCAATGATTACCTTATTTACGGAGTTGACCCCGAGTGGTTAAGAGAGCAGGGAAATCTTCTTAAACTTTTAGAAAAAGATGCTTATAAACTAATGCATTCGCAAGGCTATTTGGTTTTTCAGGCCCATCCATTTAGACCATATATCACTCGTTGTAATCCAAAATACATTGACGGTATTGAAATTTATAACGGAAAAGTTCCAAAGTCCTCTAATGATAAGGCTGAAAAGTGGGCTAATGACACTCATAAACTAATTTCTTCTGGCTCTGATTTCCATGTGCCAAAGCACCTTGCAAGGGGCGGAATTATTACCGAAAAGCCAATTAAAAATAATGCCGATTTATTGGAAACGCTAAAGTCAAAGGACTTCAAAATAATTAAAACAAACTAAAAGAAATCTAAAGGAGTAATTTTTATGCAAAGAGTATATGACTTTTTGAAAGAAGCAAAAACATATTATTTAGCAACTGTGGAAGGAGCTCAGCCACGAGTTCGCCCATTTGGTACAATTCACTTATTTGAGGGCAAGCTTTACATTCAAACTGGCAAAGTAAAAAGTGTAGCAAAGCAAATTGAAACTAATAAAAATGCCGAAATTTGTGCTTTTCAAAATGGTACTTGGCTTCGTGTTGCTTGCGAATTAGTAGAAGATGACAGGGTAGAGGCTCGTGCTTCAATGCTTGATGCTTACCCAGAGCTTCGAGCAATGTATAACGAAAATGATGGAAACACTGTTGTTTATTACCTTAAAAATGCTAAAGCAACATTTTCATCATTCACTGCCCCACAGGAAACAGTTGAATTTTAATTATAATATATTTATAAAAGTCCCTAAAGTCTTATGTTTATGCCTTTGGGGACTTAATTTCTTTTTGCTTTGCAAATGTAATAAAATATTGACGAATAATAATTTTTTGTGATATACTTTATCTGTTATATTTATTTACGGAGGGTGATTTCATGAGTGAAAACATTCAGGCAAAAAAATATATGAATTTCAAAGAAATCGCAGCTTATTCCCTTGGCCTTTTCGGTTTCCAGGCAATAGTTGGTCTTCTTAATTCATATCAAGCAGAATTTGACGCATCAATTCTTGGTGCAGACATTGCAATCGTTGGTATTTTAATTCTTGTCGCAAAGATTATTTCAGCAGTTGCAGACCCAATTGTTGGTGGTATGGTTGACCGTTCAAAATCAAAACTCGGTAAGTTCAAATCAATGATTTTGTACTCTTTAGTTCCACTTCTTGCTTTCACAGCAGTTGTATTCTTAAAAGTACCTTTCACTGGTATTGGTCTTTACGTTTGGATTTTCGTTACATATCTTATTTGGTCTATTGCTATGACAATGGGTGACGTTCCTTCACAGGGTATTGCTTCTGCTCTTACTCCTGACCCAACTGAGAGAACTAACGTTGTTTCAATTTCAAACACATTTAAGCAGATTGGTTTCTCAGCTTGCGTTGTTATTGTTCCAATCGTTTGTCTTATCATTCCAAATGGCTCAAAGGTTATTGTTTCAAAAGGCGAAACTGACCTTCCTATGATTGCACCTGAATATTTAGGTACTGCAATTCTTACTGCTGTTCTTGGTTGTGGACTTTTCGCACTTATCCCTCTTCTTAATAAAGAAAGAGTTAAAGTTGAGTCAAACGAAAAAGTTACAGCTAAAGATATGCTCAAAGCTCTTAAAGATAATAAACCTTTAATGCTTGTAATCGTTTCTTATTTCCTTGGCTTTGGCCGTCAAATGGCTATGGGTATTCAGGTTCAAGCTGCTAACGTTCTTTTAGGTTCACAAAACCTTGTTGCTGTTCTCGGTATTGTTACAGCAGTTGGCTCAATGATTTCGATGGCTCTTTGCCCAGTTCTTATTAAGAAAATGAATGAAAAGAATGCTTATATTCTTCTTTCTGTTTACGGCTTTGCAGCTTCAATTTTCTCATTTGCTGTTGGTCACTTCTGGTTCCAGAATCCAAGCAACATGGTTCTTACAATTCTCTTCTATGCATCACTTTTCTTAATTGGTCTTCAGTTCGGTGCTGTTACACTTATGCCAATGATTATGACAGCTGACGCAGTTGACTATTACGAATATGAAACAGGCAAGAGAATGGAGGGCGCTGCTTACTCAATTCTTACTCTTACAATTAAAGTTTGCTTAGCACTCGGTACTGCACTTGGCCTTGTATTTGTTCAGATTTCAGGCTATGCAGACACACTTGCAGAAATTAACGCTGGTACTGCTTCAGGATTCACTACAAGCACAAAAGATATGATTTTCTTCGCTTACACAGCAGTTCCTGGTGTTCTTGCTCTTCTTTCAATTATCCCAATGTTCAAATATGACATTGTTGGCGAAAAGAAAGCAAAGATTTCAGAAGTCGGATCGTAGCCAT
>JAZUGZ010000057.1:0-8782 GCA_045641425.1 Candidatus Fimenecus sp. | reverse complement strand
TGACAACTTCGACATCGTATGCCGTGTAAACGGTGCTGGCGTGACTGGTCAGGCAGGTGCTATCCGTCATGGTCTTTCACGCGCTCTTCTTCAGTATGACGAAAACCTTCGTCCAGAGCTCAAGAAGGCAGGTTTCTTAACAAGAGACCCAAGAATGAAAGAAAGAAAGAAATACGGTCTCAAAGGCGCTCGTCGTGCACCTCAGTTCTCAAAGAGATAACACACAATATTGTATTTTTCAACACTCACCAATTTGGTGGGTGTTGTTTTTTGCTTTAATATTATATAAATATGAATTTGTCTGTTATCCCATTTCGGCCTTCGGACACCTCAGCAAAGCTTCGGTGCTACTCACTAAAAACAGTCCACTGGACTGTTTTTTACGCTCGTACAGTTCTCAAAGAGATAATTTCAGTTTATCACTTATCAATGCTCACTGTTTTCAGTGGGCGTTGTTTTTTTGTTCGTACAGTACTCAAAGCAATAATTTTGTTTCAATGATTTTGCACTCCCAAGAAATTGGGGGTGTTTTTTATGCCTTAAAACAGAAAAATCCCTATACTATTATATATAATATATAAGAGCATAAATTTTGGCCTGTGTTTTCTCCTTGAATCGCTGCTTATTGGCTAAATGGAAATAGTAGTAATATTATCCAAATTTTTGCATACAATATTACTAAAATACAAGCTTAATGGTATCATTTTGTAACAGATTTTGTAACCATTTTGTAATATTTTGCGACTTTTTTCAAAATCTCACAAAAAAAATTACAATTTCTATGTGTCCAAACACAATATTTTGGGGTAAAAAGGCCTTTTGAAGCCTATTTAGTCAAAAATTGACACTCGAATTTGGACAATTTACACAAAAAGTGCACTCTAAAAAATTTGACTTTTCGAAAAGATGTGAATATAATACACAAAGTCACTAAGCGAGAATAACGGCCATGCCTTAAGTGAGTCATGAATCTTCTTTTCAAAGAAGTGAAGTGATAGCGCTTTTACAAATGTAAATGTTTGGTGCGGCTTATTAAAGGAGCAAACTGATGATAACAAATTTCAAGGGGCACGCGAAAACGCTCAACGGCTATTTAGTCCGTTCAGTTGCACTTGTCTTGGCTCTTACAATTGTTTGGGCTGGAACAGCATTCGCTGCCACTAATGAGTCGTTTACAGTAGATATTTACGACGGCTCTGAAGTAACAAGAATTGAAACATCTAAAACAGATGCAAAAGAGATTGTTGCTGAAGCAGAAATTAGCATTAATGACAACGACAAGTTAATATTAGACGATTTTATTGCAGGAACACAAAGCAAAATTGTTATTTGCCGTGAATCAAGCGTTAAGTTTATTGATGAAAATGGCAAAGTAACAGAGCTTCGCTTTGCAGGTAGAGTTAGCGAATTTTTCGAACAACAGGGCATTGAATTAAACGAAAGCTTAGTTTCAGGTGTTGACTTAAACACAATTTGTTATGACGGAATTGAAATTTGCGTTTTAACTTCTTACAACGTTACAGTAAATGCCGATGATGAAACCGTAACTGTTAACTCAACCGCAAAAACTGTTGGCGATCTTTTAGATGAGCTTAATATTGAACTTTCTGAAGACGATGAGGTTGAACCAAAAGCTTCTGAACAGCTTTCACAGGGCCTTACTGTTAATGTTTTAAGAGTTGAATATGTAACTCACGAAACAGAAGAAACAGTTCATTTCACTAAAAAGACTCAGTATTCTTCTTCAATGCAAAAGGGTGCTACAAAGGTTACTCAAGAGGGTAAGGATGGCACAAAGAGCGTTGTTTATAAGGATAAAATCGTTAATGGTAGCGTTGCGGAAACAACAGTAGAGAGCGAAAAAGAAGTTGTAGCTCCTATTCCGCAGATTACCACAGTAGGAACACGTACAAGCGGTAACTCAAGAATTATTAAAAACACTGCACCAATTTCTGAGCTTACAATGCCATCAAAGTACAAAATTGGTAATGACGGTATTCCTACAAGCTACAAAAAGGTAATTACAGGTAAAGCAGCAGCTTACTGTGTACCTGGTGGTAGAACAGCAACTGGCAAACCAGTAAAACCTGGTTATATTGCTGTTAATCCAAAACAAATTCCATATGGCACAGAAATGTATATCGTTTCTGATGACGGAGTTGTTTATGGCTATGCAATTGCCGCTGACACAGGCGGATTTGCAAACAAGGGTAAATTCGTAGTTGACCTTTATATGAACTCAACTTCACAGTGTTACTCTTGGGGCTCAAGAAATGTTACAATTTACGTTTTAGGCTAATTATTAAAGGACTACTTTAAGTAGTCCTTTTTTGTTGCTCAAAATAACATTTTATGATATAATAACTTTAGTTTAATTAAGGTGTGATTTATATGTTGGTTTTAACTGTAAACGATATTAGAGAGGTTGAAAGAAATGCTAACGATACTTGCATTTCTTATGTTCAGCTTATGGAAAATGCCGGCTCTTACTGTGCAAGGGTAATTCGCAAAGCTTTTGAAAATTCAAATAAGCGAAATGTACTCGTTGTAAGCGGTAAGGGTAAAAACGGTGGCGATGGATTTGTAATTGCTCGTAAGCTTTTAGAAAGCGACTACAATGTTACTGTTATGATGACTGCTGGGCTTCCAACTGACGAAGAATCATCTGAAATGCTTTCACAAATTCGTGGATTAGGCGTGCCAATAGTATATTTTGATGACAAAACCGATAAAAATAAATATTTTGACAATGCACAAATAATTGTTGACTGTGTGTTTGGTATTGGCTTTCACGGTGAGCCAGATGAAATTAGCAGTGAAGTGTTTGACAAAATCAATTCTTCGGGTGCAACTGTTGTAAGTGTTGATTTGCCGTCAGGACTTTATGGCGACAGTGGCGAAGCTTCTCAAAATCACGTTAAAGCCGATTTAACAATAGCAATTACTTGCCTTAAACCAGTTCACGTGTTAAAGCCATCAAAAAACTCTTGCGGTCAGGTCGTTTTAGCACCAATAGGAATACCGGAAGAATGCTTCAAAAGTGTTTCTTCGCCTTTGTTTACCTATAAGAGTGATGACATTAAAAAATTCTTCCCTGAACGAAAGTCAAATAGCCACAAAGGTACTTTCGGAACACTTTTGTTTATCGGTGGAAGCTACGAAATGCCAGGTGCAGCTTATTTAGCATCTACTGCGGCTGTAAATAGTGGCGTAGGTATTGTTAAGGTAGCATTTCCTGATGCTGCATATTCTGCAATAGCTACAAAAACAGTTGAACAGGTTTTAGTCCCATTAAAATCAAATGATAACGGAAGAATTTCTTCAAAGGCACTTTCGCGAATTGACAAAGAATTAAACTCTTGCTCTGCCGTTGTTGTAGGATGCGGAATGGGTGCTGATTCAGACACAGAAATGGTTGTTCGTTATGTAATTGAAAATTCGACTGTGCCAGTAATTCTTGATGCAGACGGAATAAATGCGATAAAAGATAATATAGATATATTAGACAATGCAAAAACTAATGTTATTATAACTCCGCACCCAGGCGAAATGGCTCGTCTTGCAAAATGTAGCACAGCAGATGTTCAGTCAAATCGTGGGGCTATATTAAAAGCCTTTACAAAGGCTCATAATTCCATACTCGTACTAAAAGGCGAGTCAACTCTCGTTGGTTCTTCTTTGGGCGACAGCGTTTATATTAACACAACTGGAAATGCTGGTATGGCAACAGGCGGTAGCGGTGATGTTTTAGCTGGTCTTATTGGTTCATTCTGTGCCCAAGGGTTAGAACCATTTAATGCCGCAATTGCAGGTGCTTATATTCACGGAGAGGCGGGCGACACGGTGTCTGAAAAATATTCACAAATGGGCAATACTCCGTCAAAAATTATTTTAGAACTTCCATTAACACTTAAAAAATACGAATGAGGTTAATATGAAAAAAATCCTATGCTTTAGCGTTTGCCTTTTTCTTTTGCTTTGCACAGGATGTCAAAATTTTAAGGATGTCAAAAAAGAGCCGCTGAATGTCAGCGGCTTTACTGCTGTAATGACAACAAATCTTAATGGCGTTACACTGACTTCAAATGTGAATTATGACTTAGCCAGTGGCTTTTCGTTTTCATTTACATCCCCTAAAACGCTCGAGAATACACTTGTGAGTGGTAAAGAAGGAGTTTTTACTTTAACTGGCGAAAAGCTAAAATTAGAGCTTTCAAGTGGCGAATTACCGAAAATAATGATTTGCCGAGCAATTTACGATTGCGTGAATGCTGTTAGCGGTGCTGTGCCAATAGAAGAAAATGATTTTTTCAAATATTCATATTCTATTGATGGCACTCCTTGTGTACTTTATACTGATAAAGAAAATAACTTTCAAAAATTGCAAGTTCAAGATGTTGAATTTATTTTTGATAGTTTTTCTTATACGACTGGGACTTAAACTCTCTAAATTGAATATTATGTATTGCTCCCCTAAATTTTTGCCTTAAATGATTAAAGACAGAAAAAGACGGCAAAAATAACGATATAAACTTATACGGAAGAGTGATACTAATGAACGTTAAAAGAGGGGACATATATTACGCAGATTTAAGTCCTGTTGTAGGAAGTGAGCAAGGTGGAGTTAGACCTGTACTTATTGTTCAAAATGATGTTGGCAACAAATATAGCCCAACAGTAATTGCGGCAGCAATAACAAGCCAGCAAGACAAAACAAGGCTACCGACACACATCAATGTAAATGGCGATGGTTGTGGCCTTTCAAAAGACTCGGTTGTTTTGCTTGAACAGGTTAGAACACTTGATAAACAGCGACTTCGTGAGCGTATGGGTAATTTGTCTCAAACAGATATGACAAAGGTAAATAGAGCGCTTTTTGTAAGTTTTGGCTTGCAATAGCTCTTGGGGTGTCGAAAGACACCCTTTTTTGAAATATGAATATTTTATTAAATTTATGTAAAAGACTTGATTTTTTGGAAAAATGTGGCTACAATATATTTAGCACTCGAAACACGAGAGTGCCAAAATACATATTTAATCTTTCTTAGGAGGAAATATAAAATGACTATTAAACCACTTGGCGACAGAGTTGTTCTTAAACCTGTCGAGATTGAAGAAACTACAAAGAGCGGTATTGTTCTTGCGGCTGCTTCTCAGGAAAAACCTCAGGTTTATGAAGTAATTGCAGTTGGCCCTGGCGGAAATGTTGAGGGTAAAGAAATCACAATGTATGTTAAAACTGGCGACAAAGTAATCGCAGGTAAATATGCAGGTACAGAGGTTAAGGTTGATAACAACGATTACACAGTTGTTCGTCAGTCTGAAATTCTTGCTATTGTTGAGTAATTGGAGGTATATAAATGGCTAAACAGATTATTTATGGCGAGGAAGCTCGCAAGGCATTACAGGCAGGTATTGATAAGCTTTCAAACACTGTTAAAATTACACTTGGCCCAAAAGGCAGAAATGTAGTTCTTGACAGAAAATACGGTGCACCACTCATTACTAATGATGGTGTTTCAATCGCAAAGGAAATTGAGTTTGAAGACCCATTCGAAAATATGGGCGCACAGCTCGTAAAAGAAGTTGCTACAAAGACAAATGATGTAGCAGGCGACGGTACTACAACAGCTACTCTTTTAGCCCAAGCTCTTGTTCGTGAGGGTATGAAGAATGTAGCCGCTGGTGCTAACCCAATGGTAGTTAAAAAGGGTATGCAGGCAGCAGTTGATGTAGTAGTTGCAGAAGTACTTAAGAATGCAAAGAAAGTTAAGACAACTGAAGACATTGCAAAGGTTGCAACTGTTTCAGCTGCTGACGAATACATCGGTAAACTTATTGCTGAAGCTATGGATAAAGTTACAGCAGACGGTGTAATCACTATTGAAGAGTCAAAGACAAGCGAAACTTACTCTGATGTTGTTGAGGGTATGCAGTTTGACCGTGGTTACATTTCTCCTTATATGGTTACTGATACTGACAAAATGGAAGCAGTAATTGACGATGCTCTTATCCTTATTACAGACAAGAAAATCTCAAACATTCAGGAAGTTCTTCCACTCCTTGAGCAGATTGTTCAGTCAGGTAAAAAACTTGTTATTATCGCAGAAGATGTTGAGGGCGAAGCTCTTTCAACAATCCTTGTTAATAAACTTCGTGGCACATTCACTTGTGTTTGCGTAAAGGCTCCTGGTTTTGGCGATAGAAGAAAAGAAATGCTTCAGGACATCGCAATCCTTACTGGCGGCGAAGTTATTACTTCTGACCTTGGCCTTGAACTTAAAGACACTCAGGTTTATCAGTTAGGTAGAGCAAAGCAGGTTAAGATTTCTAAAGAGAACACAATTATTGTTGACGGTGCTGGCGAAACAGAAGCTATTAAGGGCAGAGTTGCACAGATCCGTGCACAGATTGAGGCTTCAACTTCAGAGTTTGACACTGAAAAGCTTAAAGAAAGACTTGCAAAGCTTGCAGGTGGTGTTGCAGTTATTCGTGTTGGTGCTGCTACTGAAACAGAAATGAAAGAAAAGAAGCTTCGTATTGAAGACGCTTTAGCTGCAACAAAGGCAGCCGTTGAAGAAGGTTCAGTTGCAGGCGGTGGTGTTGCTCTTCTTGGTGCAATTAAAGCAGCTTCAGCACTTCTTGATACTGATGACGCTGACTTCAAGACAGGTGTTAACATTGTAATTAAGGCTATTGAAGAGCCAGTTCGTCAAATTGCAAAGAATGCAGGCCTTGAGGGCTCAGTTATTGTTAACGATATTGTTAATAAGAATAAGGTTGGCTACGGCTTCAACTTCGCTACTGGCGAATATGTTGATATGTTCAAGGCTGGTATTCTTGACCCAGCAAAGGTAACTCGTTCAGCACTCCAAAATGCAGCATCAGTTGCAGCAATGGTTCTTACAACAGAGTCACTTGTTGCTGATATTCCAGACCCAGCAGCAGACGCAGCAGCTGCAGCAGCAATGGCTCAAGCAGGCGGCGGAATGTATTAATAATTAAGAATTTATAATTCATAATTCGTAATTAAATAATGCGATAGAGCACAAGGTAAAACTTGTGCTCTATTTTATTGCTTTTATTGTAAAATTTGTCTTCAATAGTTAGACTGTTCATATACAGTACGCTGCTGGAGTATTGATTTTGAGTGTATAGTATAGGTATACTTAACTTAGATATTGCAATACCAATATCAATATTTTTTGAAAAAGAAGGATGATAAAAATGAAATGCAAAAACTGTGAAACAGAATTGCCAAATAATGCGACAATCTGTACGAACTGTAACACTTCTGTGAATGAAGCTGTTACAAAAGATTCGGAGTTAGAAAACACTCAAAATCAGGCACCAAAAGCACCTATAAACAATAACAAGAAAAAGGTTACAATAGCTATTATCGCTGTTGCTGTTTGTGTTGCTTTAGCTATAATTGGTTTATTGATTAAATCAGTTGTTATGCCAAAAATTAACTATAACAATGCGGGAAAAGCTGTTGAAAAAGAAGAGTATTCAAAGGCTATATCTTTATATGAAAAAATACCAAATTATAAAGATGTTTCTGAAAAAATTGATCCTGTTTATTTTGAGTATGCCAAGGACTTAATTGAAGAAGAAAAATATGATGAAGCACTTTCTGCATTAGAAAAAACAACTAATGAAGAAAAAGAAAAATATGAAAATTTAGTAAAGGCTATTTTGCTTTATAATCAGCATGATTATGATAATGCTATTTCATCTTTAATGATGTTAAAAGATATTGACACTGCTAAAATATTTTTATCAAAGTCTTATTATGAAAAAGCTGTTATGCTTTATGATAAAAAAGACTATGTAAATGCACGATTCAATTATCAAGATGCTAAAAATATTAAAGATGTTAAAATTGATGGAATAGAGAAAGAAATCGAAAAATGTAGCTTTATGATAGCCGAAAGTTATTTTCAAGATGGCGAACTCCAAAAAGCACAAGAAGAGTTTGAAAAATTACCAAAGACTTATACTGTTGATGGAGTAAAGGTTGAGAATAGATTAAAGCTTTTGAATAAATATAAAGATTTAGTTTATTTGTGTACTACTTGGATGGGTAGAAACGGAAAAATTACGGTTAGACAAACACATGATAGTACAGGACTTTGGGAAGAATGGACCGCTGACTATACAAATAACATTCATGTTAAATGCTATTTGAAGGAAAATGGCGAGTATAAATTTGAGTGTACAGCTAATTATTATCGTTATTCAAACTATTCTTCGATTAGTTCAGCACTTAGAACACAGGAACTGTCAACTACATTTACTGCAACAGGAAAAGAGACTCTACCGACCAAATTTAAATCTTCATCAAAGTACGCAACACTTGATTTCTCAAATGGCAGCTTTAATTTGAAGTATGATTATATAGACGATAACTATTCGATGAATTTCACATATAGATATAAGAGTCCTATATCTTATGGTAATCATATTCTTAGTAAATAATATATACATAAATACGGCAGGTGATATATCATCTGCCCTATTTTTTTTTATGTTTTTCGATAAAATTTTATTGACAAACGATAAAAACGGTGCTATATTGAGCTTGTAAACACAGCAAGGGGGCATGCAATTTATGAAAAAGAGTAAAATAAAAAAGTTTTTTCTTGTTTTAGGTATATCGTTTGTTTCTATTGTTTCTTTGGCAGTTATTATAGCGACTGTTTATAATTTTATTTGCAATAATAATTGCGATGGACCAATTTACGACGACTATATGACCTTGAATGGTGTTAATTATTAT
>JAZUGZ010000056.1:0-5787 GCA_045641425.1 Candidatus Fimenecus sp. | reverse complement strand
AGATTAAGCGTTATGCAAATCTTGATGAGAAAAAAGCAGAAGAAACAGAAACTCAAGAAGAAAGCAAAACAGAGGAAGAGTAATGGATATTAATTTAGGAAACGAAGAATTTACAAATGGAACAAAGGTGCTTGCAGTTCTTGGCTCACCAAGAAAGGCTGGCTATACTTCAAAGCTTTTGGGTGCTCTTTTAAGAGAGTTCCCAAAGGGTACCGAAATTGAAACAGTTAGCATTTTTGAGCTTAACCCAACACCTTGTAACGCTTGTGGCTATTGTAAGGCTTGTGACGGCTGTTCGAAAAAAGACTTAGATGATTTCTTTAAGAAATTTGAAAATGCTGATGTAATAGTTTTTGCAACACCGGTTTATAATATGAGTGTACCAGCTCCGCTTAAAGCACTTATTGACCGCTTTATGCGTTATGTTGAGGCTCGTTGCCGTCAAAATGTAAATAGCGTAATTCAAAAGAAGCGTAAAGCAGTTTTAATTGTTACAAGTGGTGGCGACGGCGAAATTGGCTATGAGGTAGTGAAACATCAGTTCTTATCTCTTTTCCCAAGCCTTAATATTGAGCTTAAAGGTACAATGCTCGCAAGAAACACAGAAAAATGCGGTGTTGATAAAACCGATATTGAAAAAGCAACAATGCTTTATAGGAGTGTAAGATAATGGCAATAGTTAAAGTGAACCTTATGAATTATAGCGATGAGGTTTTGAAGTCAGAAAACCCAGTTCTTTTAGATTTTTATGCAGATTGGTGTGGCCCGTGTCAGGTTCTCGCAGGGGAAATTGAAGAGTTTGCAGAAGAAAATGAAGAATATAAAATCTGTAAACTTAATGTTGATGAATCTGCTGAAATTGCACAGCTTTACGGAGTTTTAAGTATTCCAACTGTCGTTCTTATTAAGAATGGTAAAGAAGTTGACCGCTTTGTTGGTGGCCGAGAAAAGGCTGACATTGAAGATTTTGTTAACGAAAATAAATAATTCAATATAATGAAAAAACACCCTCAATTGAGGGTGTCTTTTTTGACTAATTATTAGTTGTTGTCCTGTAAATCAGCACTTGGAACATCATTCTCAAGATTCTCGTTTGCTAAATCGTTATCAAATTCATTCTTGAATGAGTTTGATTTCTCATTTTTAAGATTATGATTTTGAGAACTTTTAATAGATTTGTTGTTGTTTTGTGAATTGTTGTTTTCAACATTTTTCATTGTTATCACCTCAAAATTAGTATGAGCTGAAATTATGAAAATTATTAAACAAAAAATAAAGGGCAACTTGCGTTGCCCCTTTTTAATTTAATTTGGTTTACGGCATTGGCTGTCTTTCAGCACCATAGTTTACTTCAATTGCCTTGTGGAAAAGGAGGTAGTCATATTTTGGTAACCATTCGCTACCAATATTTTGACTCTTAAATTCGTTTTCGCCAACACAAACATTCATTTCAGTAATACCGGTAAGACCACCGTTTTCTTTAATGCAAGTGCCCCAGAAAGCGTGGTGACCAATTTCGGTTACGCTCTGTGGAATGTACATATAGTTAAGACCTCTGTCTTTAGTGAAACAGTCAGAGCCAATAAATTCGAGATGCTCTGGAAGTGAATAGTAAAGACCCTGGAGTGCCCCTACTGCTTTGTAGCTTGTGTCAAGCATTGGCTCTACACTCGGTGTATATGTGTAAATATTGTGAAGATTGCCTTCGTCATAGAATGCAAGTGTTTCAATAACTCTCAAATTTGCTGGCATATAAATGTCAGTAATATTTGCATAGTTAAAGCAGTTTGCACCAATTTTTTCAACAGTTGATGGAAGAACATAGGTGCGAACTTTAAGGTTGTATTCATTAAAGAATGCTTCGTCGTATTTTTCGGTCATCCACCAAAGCTCTTCCATTGGGTTGCCGTTGTCGTCAACAAGGTCAGAAACCTGAACACCATTTTCATCAAGATGAGCATAACCATTTTGAAGTCTTAAATATCTGTCATGGTCAATAGGGTAGCAGATAATTTCTGTCATATCCTTGTTGTAAAGAACACCGTCAATGTCGCAGTAGTTAGGGTTAGCGTCATCAACATAAATGCATTGAAGTGCCCAGCAAGAATAGAATGCTCGCTCGTCAATCTGTGTTACTTCAGGACCAATGTTAATAACCTGTAAAGTGCCGTCACAGTTGAAAGCGTATTCGTGAATTTCAGTAACTGGCTTTGTTTCGTCTTTAACTATTTTGAACTTAGCGTCGCCACTTTCAGTACCTTGAAGTTGAAGACTGTTGTCTTTGTACTGGATTTCAGAAGCGTAGTCAACATCAAATGTGAAAATAGCACCGTTGTTACTAAACTGTGTAAGCCTTACACCTTTGTCAATTGGCTCATATTCAAGCTTACCAGTGTTAAGAAGAACACGAACGCTGAAATACATTGAAATAAGAATTGCAACTACCATAAATATAATAAATGCAATCTTTTTAGGAACTGCGTTCTTGAACGGCTTGTTAATGTGTGGAGCGGCAAGACCTTCAATGTGGTAATCCCAAATTTGATCTTCAGGAATGTCAAGCACTACCTTTTCAAAATCTTCTGCTCTTTTCTTTGTCTTTTTACTCATAACCGTTCACCCCCTTAACCCTTGAAACTACCAGCAACAGACTCGCCTTTTTCAATAGCCTGTTTTTCAGTAACTTCTGCACGGCGTTTAAGAACTTGAATAACCTTATCTTGCTTTGCTGAGTCGTAATCCCAGAACATATACGGAATTGTCATAAGAAGGAAGCCTGCAATGTCAAAGAGCATCGGGATAATGATAATCTTTGCTCTTGAAGCATCAACAAAAAGAACATCCCAGTTACTGTTAAAGCCGTATTTAAGAAGTAAGATAGGAATAATAAGGCTGATAAATGAAGTTACAGGACCTGTGAACCAGCCAAAGATACCTGCAAAGCTTTCAAGTCTTTCGCCTGAAAGGTACATCTGGTAGTCTGTAATACGAATGTCCATATCGTGACCAACAGACTGTGGAACTGTGTGAGTTGCTTCCATAAGAATAAGAATAGCAACACAAATAACACCACAAAGTGTAACGTTTTTGCAGAAGAACATTGCAGCAACAATTGCACTGTAACCAACTGCACGAGAAAGAAGATAGAAAATCCAAATCTGCTTGTAAGAAAATCTCTTAATAAAGTAAGGTGTAAGAAGATCTGGTGGAGTACCAGCGAAAGATACAAGCGAAACAATAAGTCCGTATGCAAGACCTGAAAGGCGGAATGTGTAAAGGTAAAGAATTGTAGCGAGTGGTAAAATTCCGTTACCGAATGAGTCAAGCATCCAAACAATAGTCTGAACCCACTTGTACTTGTTTCTCATAACACCGAAAATTCCGTCCCAGAAGTTAATTTGAACCTTTTCTTCAATAGGTGGTTGTGGAATTCTTTCTTGAATTCTGTTTGCAAAAACAAGTGTTAAAATTGCAAATACAGTAAAGATAATCGGAATAACAAATCTGTAAACGTTAATGTCAGCCCAGTCGTCTTTCATAAAGCCGATAGCCATTGGGATAACAAGAACCATAATTGAGTTTAAGATGTGTGAAAGCTTAAGCGGATAAGACCTAACAAGAATTCTTTCTTGCATGTTAGGGCTAATGTTCTGGGTGCAAGCCTCCATATTAGCAAAGCCGAACATACCATAACCAGCAAAGAGAAGGTTAGCAAGCCAAACTCTTGTTACTTCGTCAGCAATTTTGTAAATTGGAAGCCAACCAATAAGAATAACCATTACAACCTTTGGTACAACATCACAGTAGAGTGAATATTTATATCTACCAAATTTTGGAACAAGCTTCTTTCTCCAGAAAATGTTACGAGAACCGTTCCAACCATTCCAAAGAATGTGTGTACCAAACATTTTAATAGCCGAAGCTGCTGTAACACCACGAATTGAGTTAAACATAGCAACAACCTTGTTTGCAGGGTTGAGGTATGGCTCAAATGGGAATAAAAGTAGGAACAAACCAATGATTATTGCAAAGAAATAGAAGGTGTAAACCTTTTGTTCTTTCTTCTTCGGCAAAAATCCTAAGTTGTCGTTAATCATCCAAGCTACTAAGTCCCACATTTTTTGAAGTGGCATATTGATAAGTGCAATAGCCGAAAATGCAACATAAGGTAGCTTGTAGTGGTACATCATAAGGTAGCAACCGGCAAAGAAAGATATGTACTCAAGAGTTTTAGTACCTGAGTAGTTACTGCCGACAGCAAGCCAGATGTCTAAATATTCTTTGTATGGAACATACTTACCCTCAGCGGGAGTTTTCCAGTGTGTTTTGATTTCGTTAAAGAGCCATTTTGTCTTTTGAATAACAGACTTGTTTTCTTGTTCTTCCACAAAATCATCCCCCTTAAAATTTAATGTAACTATTATATCACAATTTATATTAGTATTTCTATTGACTAATCATATATAAAACAAAAATATATTCGTGCAATATGCCAAAGTATCCCTTAACATCTCTCAGGATTCGAATCCCTTCCTACCGATATATGACAAAAAAATAAAGACAAACCAACCACAAGGGTTAATTTGTCTTTATTGGCACGCCGGAAGGGACTCGGCTTCACTTCGTTCCGCCGAAATTGCTTCGCAAGTCCTATTATATGTCCCTTTTGCTTCATTACATTCCGCAAAAGATGGACTATGGCTTCGAATCCCTTCCTACTTTTGTGAGAACAAACTAAAAAAAGAGAGCGAAGAAAAAATCTTCACTCTCTTTTTTGGCACGCCGGAAGGGATTCGAACCCCCGACCTTTTGGTTCGTAGCCAAACACTCTATCCAGCTGAGCTACCGGCGCTTATGCTTTAACGCTCGAATATAATACCACTATAAAGCGAGTTTGTCAACACTTTTAGGGCAAAAAAGTAATGGACATTTTATATTTATTTTGTTAAAAACTCTATTATTTTTTGCTAAAGTATGTTATTATATTATCTGTATAATTTTGACTATAAGCATTTGAAAGGAAATGACCCAAAATGCAGAAAAAATGCGATGTATTAGTAGTCGGCTCGGGCGTTGCTGGGCTTTATACATCTCTCTGTCTTCCTGAAACTACCAATATTGTAGTACTCTCGAAGAAAAACGATACTTTGTCAAATAGTTCACTGGCTCAAGGTGGTGTCGCTGCCGTTTTAAGCTTTGAAAATGACAGCTTTGATTTGCATATTGAAGACACTATGATTGCAGGTCAAAGGGCTAACGACATTGACGCAGTTACTACCCTTGTTAGTGAAGGCCCTGACCAAGTCCGTAAAATAATGGAATTTGGTGTTGATTTTGACAAAAACGATGACGGCTCACTTCAAAAAACCTTAGAGGGTGGCCACTGCAGAAGAAGAATTGTTCATCACAAAGACACAACCGGTGCCGAAATTGTTAATAAACTTTTAGCCGAAGTTCGTACTCGAAAGAATATTACAATTCTTGAAAATTCACCAGTATTCAAATTAACTCGTGTTAAAAACGGAATTTGTGCTAATGTGTTAACAGACTCGGGTCAAGACGAATATTTTGCTTCTTACTGTGTTCTTGCAACAGGGGGCATTGGCAGAGTTTACAAATACACAACTAACCCACAAGTTGCAACTGGCGATGGTGTTAGGCTTGCTTATGAAATCGGTGCTAATATTAAAAATTTAAGCTATGTTCAGTTCCACCCAACTGCATTTAATTCGTCTGATAACGAACAGTTTCTTATTAGCGAGGCAGTTCGTGGCGAGGGTGCTTATC
>JAZUGZ010000055.1:0-2093 GCA_045641425.1 Candidatus Fimenecus sp. | reverse complement strand
GGTATTGTTCATAGAATTGATAAAGATACAAGTGGTCTTTTAATTGTAGCTAAAAGTGATAGAGCACACATAGGTCTTGCACAGCAAATTAAAGAGCATTCTTTTACAAGAGAATATAATGCGGTAATTTGCGGTCATCTTAAAGAGCAAAAAGGTACAGTAAATGCACCAATCGGCAGAAGTACTAAAGACCGCAAAAAAATGTGTGTAACTGAGCAAAACTCTAAAAATGCAGTTACGCATTATGAAGTAATAAATGAGTATGAGAAATATTCACATATATCCTTAAAACTTGAAACTGGTAGAACTCATCAAATTAGAGTTCATATGGCTCATTTGGGTCATCCAGTTGCAGGGGATTATGTTTACGGGAATGATAAATTTAGTTCTTACCTTAACGGACAATGCTTACATGCAATCAAAATTGGCTTTGTTCATCCCGTAACAAATGAGTATTTGGAGTTTACTTCTGAACTTCCTGAATATTTCAAGGAGTTCTTAAGTAAAATATCTTAAAGGGGTAGCTATGGTAAAAAAGGATTTTTCAGATTGGCTCGTCGTTTCTGATATTGACGGCACATTAAATAATAAATTGCGTAGGCTTCCAAAAAGAAATTTAGAGGCAATTAATCGCTTTGTTCTTGAATGTAACGGCCATTTTACATTAGCTTCAGGTCGAAACGTTCAGTCACTTCGCAAACATTTTGAAAAATTGCCAATTTCAGGTACTCCTGCAGTTGTTCTTAATGGCGCAGGCGTTTATGACTACAACCTTGAAAAAATGGTAAGGTTTTCGCCTATAAATGAGTCGTCAATTGACATTGTTAAACAGGTTTACGAGCGTTTTCCAGCAATTGAAATTGAAGTTTTAACTGATAAAACTATATATACATTAAATTCAAGAATTTTCTGCCCAGTAATGGTTAGAGCAGATAAGCTTAATCACACAGATTTTAAGAGATTTAGCCAAATCCCACAAGAAAATTGGGGTAAGGTTATTTTTCTCGGTCCACCACCACTTATTACTGCAGTTAGAAAATTTATTGATAAGATACCTAATAAAAAAGCTAACTTTATGTCAAGCTCGGTAGCATCTTTTGAAATGCTTGAAGAGGGTGTACATAAAGGCGTAGGTGCTATGGAAATAGCAGAGCTTTATAACATTCCATATAAACACACCGCGGCAATTGGCGACTATTTTAACGACTATGATATGCTTAAAACAGTTTACCTTTCTGCTTGCTGCGGACAAGCTCCACAAGGAGTAAAAGAAATTGCCAAATATCATGCTTGCCACTGTAACAATGGTGCGGTTGGCGATTTGCTTGAATATATAATGGACAAATATGAGGAGGAAAATTTATGAACTCTACACTAAAAAAAGAGCTTGAAATCTTTGCTACAAAAGAAAGACTTCTTTTGCTTGAAGGTATTTTCAATGCAAAAGCTGGTCACCCAGGTGGCTCACTTTCAATAGCAGAATTTCTTGCTTATCTTTATAATGTTGAAATGAAGGTTGACCCTAAAAATCCAAAAGATCCTGACCGTGACCGCTTTGTTCTTTCAAAAGGACATGCAGCACCGGCTCTTTATGCAACACTTGCACTTAAAGGATTTTTCCCAACTGAAGATATGAAAACTCTTCGTAAACCTGATTCTTATTTACAAGGTCACCCAAGTATGAATAAAGTTCCTGGCGTTGATATGAGTACTGGCTCACTCGGTCAGGGTGTTTCAGCGGCTGCTGGTATGGCACTTGCTGCTAAACTTGATAATAAAGATTACAGAGTTTATACAATTCTTGGCGATGGCGAAATTGAAGAGGGCGAAGTTTGGGAAGCTGCAATGTTTGCTTCAGCAAAGAAGCTTGACAATCTCCTTGTAATTGTTGATAATAACAATCTTCAAATTGATGGTACTATTGAAGAGGTTAACTCTCCTTACCCAATCTTTGAAAAGTTCGAAGCATTTGGCTTTAATACAATAGCTATTGACGGTAATAACCTTGACGAAATCGAAGATGCTGTTAATAAAGCAAAAGAGTGTAAAGGCAAGCCAACAGCAATTATTGCAAAAACTGTTAAAGGCAAAGG
>JAZUGZ010000054.1:0-15761 GCA_045641425.1 Candidatus Fimenecus sp. | reverse complement strand
ACTCATTGCTCGGCATTGTTTTATTGAATTCATCTAATTCTTTACGTAAATCGTATGTAAAATCTTCTTCTCTTGCTAATTGGTTAAAATATGCTTCCTTTATTTTTTCATTGCTCATTTTTGCCCATCTTGCTTTAAGGTAAAAATCATAATAAACCTTTTGAAAATCAGAATCATTTTTTCCCCAATTGTTTCTTATGTAGTCATAGTCTAATAATCCCTTTTTTATTATCAATTTTTGTCGTTCTGTAATTTCATTAACACTAATTTTTTTAGAACTGTCCATATTTTCTACCCTCTCTCAAAGAACACCCTTGATTAAACTTTTTATTATTTACTTCACCGAATCATACTGACCGAGTAACATAAACTCTTTTTTACGCTCTTCAAGAATCTGTAGAGCCTTTTGCCTGTTAACTTTTAATCTTTTAAGCTTTTTAATATAGCCTGAACCAAAAAAGAGTAGCTGACCAATGCCACAAACAAGAATTATCCAGCCAACAGCACCAAAATTTGCACTCATAGCCCAAAAGCCTCTAAGCTGTGCATCATTTAGGTGGTTTTCGCCTAAAACTGCACCACCATAAAGCTGATGATACACTTTCATATCAACATACCAAAAGGCAACTAACACCACCGCTATAACAATAGCAATAATTGCAACTATAATGCTTGCAAGCAAAAGTCTTTTGAAGTATTTTTCTTCTTTATCATAGTTTTCGTTTATCTTGTCAACCTCTTTAAGATATTCAGTTCTTGTCATACGAACATCTTTATTAAGAAAGTCCATATCTTCATTGTAAATCTGCTTAAGATAATCTCTGTTCATTTCCTGTACTTCAACAAAAGTCGCCGTATTACAGTCAAAAACATCATATTCGGCACCAGTTGGCACTTCGTTGTCAGTTGTTTCAGAAAATTCTCTTTTTTCTTCTTCAGCCATACCCATTCCCCTTAAAATTTTGCATCATAAGTGCCTGCAATCATAGCTTCTTCTCTTCGCTCGTTAAGTCTTTGTATGCTCTTTTCTCGCTCTTTTTTGAGCTTTGTAAATTTTTTGATGTATGAACGTATGCACATTTCGATACAAAATGGAAACACAAGCTTAAACACCATGTAAAGATAAAGAATAAGACCCGAAAGACCATTTAAGCCAACCGCAATAATTGGAACAAACGCCAAAATAACCGCCGCAATAACAACAAGTTGGCAAATTCTTATCCACATTGCTATGTCTTTTCGCTGAGTTTCAAAGTGTTCTTCAATGTCTAAATACATTTTTGAATACATAGTACGAGTAAAGGTAACAGTATCGTGTTGAATGTTAATTCCACCGTCAAAATACCTGTTTAAGTAATCTCGATTTATCTCTTTATTTTCCGCTACACCATTTTCCGCAAAAACATTATAATCAATACCCTCTGGCACTTCATTGTCAACAGTTTCAGAATTTATATTTTTCTCTTCTTCCTCCATATTTTACCCCTCAATAACATTTATGCATTCGCGTCATAATTTCCGCAAGATACGGCTTCCATTTTCTTATCTTCAAGATTTTGAAGCCTTCTTTTTTTGTGCCTTTTAACTTGCCTTAGTCTAATAATATAAGGACCTGGGACTATGTATATCATACAAAATATAAAATAATATGCTTGATAATCCCCTGCATGATAATGCCAAAGTAAATATCTCCAAGGAACCAATGGAATTATATCCAATAAAAACATTGTTGAAGCAATCGTACAAATACTTATAAAGGCAATAAGCCACTTATTCCTAAGTGGCTTCATTTGTTCTTGGTAAACTTCGATTATTTCGTTGTATTCTTTTTGATATTCTGACTCTGTGTATTTCATAGAATCACCCAAAAATCAAATTATATTCTTGCAACACCAGTTTCTTTTGCCGCTTTCATAACAGCTTCAGCAACAGTTTTACCAACTCGCTCGTCAAATGCCTTTGGTAAAATGTACTCTGCATTTAATTCTTCGTCACTAACGAGTGAAGCAATAGCTCTTGCCGCCGCAATCTTCATTTCTTCGTTAATGTCACTTGCTCGGCAGTCAAGGGCACCTCTGAAAATACCAGGGAATGCAAGAACATTGTTAATTTGGTTAGGGAAGTCGCTTCTACCAGTGCCAACAACTGCAGCCCCAGCTTTAAGGGCTAAGTCAGGCATGATTTCAGGTGTTGGGTTAGCCATTGGGAGTACAATTGGCTTTTCTGCCATTGATTTTACCATTTCTTCTGTAACAATTCCAGGAGCAGAAACACCAATAAAAATGTCCGCACCATTCATTGCGTCAGCAAGTGAGCCGGTTTTTCTTTCAGGGTTTGTAAATTCTGCAATAGCCTTTTTAGCATCATTAAGCTTTTCGTCGCCCTTGCAAATAATACCCTTACTGTCGCACATAATTACTGACTTAATGCCTTGGCTAATAAGAAGCTTTGCAATAGCAATGCCCGCAGCACCAGCGCCAGAGAATACTGCTGTGCAATCTTCAATTTTCTTGTCAACAACTCGAAGTGCATTGATAATAGCCGCCGCAACAACAACTGCAGTGCCGTGCTGGTCGTCGTGGAAAATCGGAATATCTGTCTTTTCCTTTAATTTTCTTTCAATTTCAAAGCATCTTGGAGCGGCAATATCTTCAAGGTTAACACCACCGAATGAGCCAGCCAAAAGTGCAATGCAATTAACAATTTCGTCAACATCTTTTGAACGAACACAAAGCGGAATTGCATCAACATTACCAAATTCCTTGAAGAGTACACATTTACCCTCCATAACTGGCATACCAGCCTCTGGGCCAATGTCGCCAAGTCCTAAAACTGCTGTACCGTCTGTAACAACAGCAACTGTGTTCCAACGGCGTGTTAATTCGTAAGATTTTGAAATATCCTTTTGAATTTCAAGGCAAGGCTGTGCAACACCAGGAGTGTAAGCGAGTGAAAGTGCTTCTTTGTCGCCTGCTTTTGCTCTTGTCTTGATTTCGATTTTGCCCTGCCACTCGTAATGGAGCTTAAGGCTTTCCTTTGCGTAATCCATTTCTTTACCTCTATGTAAATATTTTATAAACCAATATTACTGTTTGTCAAAATATGCTTGAGAAGCAATAAAGTAAGTTCTAATATAGCCATATTTTGAAACAACTACAAACTCTTTTGTTGAAACATTAAAGTATGCTGTGTCTCCGTCATATTGTATTTTTACTTGATTTGCATTAGAAATTACCTTGTTTGCCTTTGCAACATAGTCACTTTCACTTGTAGCACCAACCTCTGCTCCGTGCTTTTGATAGTGCTGTGTTAAAAGGTTTTGGTTAGCAAATGTATAATAATTACTAGACTGATTTTGATCATTTTCGTCATCTTTTGTATTATTCTCGTTATTGCTAACCTTGCCACCATTGTAACCAGTTGGCTTACCGTAATTATCGACTACTCTATTGTTATTATACTCAATAGTAAATCCGTCTCCAACATAAACATTGTCAGGAATTGTTGTCTTTTCGTGATATGTTACTTCTGGTTCAGTTGTTTCTTCGGTTGTAGTTTCAGTTGACTCATCAGTAACTTCTTCAGTTGCTTCGTCAGTTACATCTGCATTTACTTCAACTGTTGGAGCTTCTGTTGTTGTAGTAGTTTTAGTGCCAAATCCACCACCAACTGTTCCCCAAAGAACAACACCAATAACAGCTAAAAGCAAAATAACTCCGCCAACAAGAAGTGCAATTTTGTCTTTCTTTGTAAGTGGCTTTTTCTCTTTTTTAGCCTTTTTACCCTCTGGCTGTGGCTCTTCTTCAATTGTGTTTTCTGTGTCAGCTAAAGTTTCATTAGCAACAGTTTCTGCTACTTCTTCTGCCACTGCAGCCGCTACAACAGCTTCTTCCACTGGTGCTTCTTCAACAGCCTCTTCAACTGCTTCTTCAACAGGTTCTTCCGCTACAAAATCAATAGCTGGAGCTTCTTCAGCATCTTCTATAACATAAGGCTCTGGCTCGTTAGCAGAAGTTGTTTCATCAGAAACATCTAAAACAAAGCCTGCGTCTTCAGCGCTATTGTCGTCTTCAAGGTCAACAACTGTAAATGTGCTTTCGCCCATTTCTTCAGTAACGGTAATTTCGTCATTTTCTGTAACAGCTGGCTCTTGAGTATTTACACCTGCACGGCATTCTTCACAAAGCTCTGGAAGTGGAACATTTTGAGTTGTGAAAAGCTGAAGGTCGTCATCAGTTACTAAAAATTCTTTTCCACATTTTTTGCAATCATTTGTAAACATTAGTGCTCAATCCAATCTCTTGAACGGCCAACCGCACGAAGCCATCCGTTGTAATATTTATTTCTCTTTTCGATTTCCATTTTAGGCTCGAAAAGTTTATCCACCTGACGAATTTGTGCGATTTCGTCAGTGTTTTTCCAAAATCCAACTGCAAGGCCAGCAAGGTAAGCCGCACCAATTGCAGTAGTTTCGACCATTTTTGGTCTGTTAACCGGTGTGCGAATTAAGTCAGACTGAATTTGCATCATAATGTCTGAAACAGATGCACCACCATCAACACGAAGCTCAAAAAGGTCAATGTCTGAGTCTTGCTTCATTGCTTCCAAAAGGTCTGTCATTTGGTAAGCGATTGCTTCAAGTACAGAACGGCAAATGTGAGCGCGGTTAATACCTCTTGTAATACCCACAATAGTACCACGAGCGTACATATCCCAGTATGGAGCGCCAAGACCAGTAAAAGCAGGAACAAAATAAATTCCGTTCGCATCTTCTACACTCTCGGCAAGCTCATCACAACGAGCCGCATTGTCAATAACGTGTAAATCGTCACGAAGCCATTTAATAACTGAACCCGCATTAAATGCCGAACCCTCAATGGCGTATGTAACTTTGCCGTCAAGTCCCCAAGCAACACCAGTAACAAGGTTATTTTCAGAAATAACTCTCTTTTCGCCTGTGTTCATAAGTAAGAAACAGCCTGTTCCGTATGTATTTTTTGCCTGACCAGGTTTGAAGCAACCTTGACCAAAAAGTGCTGCCGGCTGGTCACCAATTGCACCTGCAATAGGAACACCTGCAAGCTCTTCAAGACCCATAACGCCTGATGCAACTTCGCCATAAACCATGCTCGATGGTTTAACTTCAGGGAGCATATTCATTGGAATACCGAGTTTTTCGCAAAGGTATTCGTCCCAGCAAAGCTTATCAACATCAAAAAGCATTGTACGAGATGCATTTGAATAGTCAGTAACGTGAACCTTGCCACCAGTTAAGTTCCAAATAAGCCAAGTTTCAACTGTGCCAAAAAGAAGCTCGCCTTTTTCCGCCATTTCTAAAGCACCTTCAACGTTTTCAAGTATCCAACGAATTTTAGTAGCTGAGAAGTAAGCATCAACAACAAGGCCTGTGTGGTCTTTTATGTATTTTGTTAATTCTTCGTCTTTTTTAATCTTTTCGCACATCTCGGCAGTTCTTCTACATTGCCAAACAATAGCATTGTAAACTGGCTTGCCAGTTGCCTTTTCCCAAACAAGAGTAGTTTCTCGCTGGTTAGTAATACCAATTGCCGCAAGCTCTTCAACCTTAATTCCACTTGTGGCAAAAACC
Source organism: Candidatus Fimenecus sp. (assembly GCA_045641425.1). Taxonomy (GTDB): domain Bacteria; phylum Bacillota; class Clostridia; order Oscillospirales; family Acutalibacteraceae; genus Fimenecus. Next base: position 10,153 of record JAZUGZ010000054.1, on the reverse strand, counting down.
TCAGTAGCTGATTGAAGCTGTGAAAAAAGAATTGACATTGGGCTGTGCTCAACCCAACCTGCCTTTGGGTAAATCTGTGTAAACTCGTGCTGAGCTTTTGCACAAATGTTACCATTCTTGTCAAAAAGTATTGCTCTTGAGCTTGTAGTGCCTTGGTCAAGAGCCATTACATACTTTTTCATTATATCACCCCTAATATAAATTTAAGTTAAAATTCCCTAAATGTTATTTTATCACAAACTATTGTCAATAACAATAGTATAAGGCCAAATTTACGGACTAAAAAACGCTGTTACCCCCTTGAAATCACAGAATATATATAGTATAATAATAAAAGCCTTAATTTAGTCGTGTGCCGTGTGGGTCCTGTGCGGCGGGGCACTACGAACCATGTCAGGCGGGGAACCGAGCAGCATTAAGTGGACTGCACCGGGCGCCACAGTCCGCCTACACGGTGCATGACTAAGTTAAGGCACTTTTATTCTAGCAGGGAGGGAAATAAATGTACCGTGCATTATACCGCAAATATCGTCCGTCAACCTTTACTGATGTTGTTGGTCAAGAGCATATTACACAAACTCTTCAAAATGCCGTTTCAGGCGGTAAAACAAGCCACGCCTATCTTTTTACAGGCTCTCGTGGTACTGGTAAAACTTCTTGTGCCAAAATTCTTGCAAAAGCAGTTAACTGCTTAAATCCGCAAAACGGTAACCCTTGTAACGAGTGTGAAATTTGCAAAGGCATTGACAATGGCTCAATTCTTGACATTGTTGAGATAGATGCTGCTTCAAACAATGGCGTTGACAATATTCGTGATTTGCGTGAAGAAGCAAACTTTACCCCTGCAAACGCTAAATATCGTGTTTACATAATTGACGAGGTTCACATGCTCTCAATTGGTGCGTTTAACTCACTTCTTAAAACACTTGAAGAGCCACCGGAACACGTTAAATTCATTTTAGCGACTACCGAAGTTCACAAGCTTCCGTCAACTATTCTTTCTCGTTGTCAGCGCTTTGACTTTAAGCGTATTCCACCCGAAAATATTGCTGGCAGGCTTAAAGAAGTTGCCGAAAAAGAGGGTATGAATCTTTCAGATGACGGCGCAATGCTAATAGCTCGAATTGCCGACGGTGCAATGCGTGATGCTCTTTCACTTCTTGACCGTTGCCTTTCTCACGAGGGAGTAATTGACTCTTCTGTTGTTGCGGCTTGTTCAGGCCTTGCTGGTAGGGAGTACATTTTTACACTCGCTGAGTGTGTTCTTAATAAAGATGCTTCAAAGGCGCTTTCACTTATTAACGACCTTTACAATGACTCTTGTGATATGGAGCGTCTTGTAATTGAGCTTACTAACCACTTCCGTAATCTTATGATTTCAAAAGCGGTAAAAGACTTCGAAAAAATGCTTATTTGCTCACAAAATGAAATTGATATTATTCGCACCCAGTCCGAGAGTACAACACTTGCATCAATTCTTTCGTGTATCGATATTTTAACATCTGCCACAGCAGATATGAAACAAGGCGCAAACCGTAGAACAGTTGCCGAGCTTTCTGTAATTCGTCTTTGCACACCATCGCTTGATGTTGATGTTAATTCACTGGTTAGAAGAATTAGCGAGCTTGAAAAAGCCGTTGAAAGCGGTGTAACTGTGAAAGCTCTGCCTTCTAAACCTGTTCAAATGCCAACACCAGTTCAAAAACCGGTAGAGGCAAATCCCCCAATTAAAGAAGAGCCAAAATTAGAAGAAAAGGTCGAGGTTTCAACCCCAAAAGTTACAGAAGAAGTTAAGGAAGAGAGTGTTCCTGCCCCAGTTTCTACTCCAGCTCCTACGCCAAAGCCTGTGCCACCGGTACAAACTGCTCCAAGTGGAAAACCAGTTCCGTTCCCACAGTGGCCTGAGGTGTTAGATAAACTTTTCGCAGAAAACAAGAGCCTAATTGCAATGCTTAGTGGCTCGTCAGCATTCATTCTTGACGAGGCTTATTTACTTATAAAAGGTTCGCCAGTTTTAGAGGTTTATCTTAAATCTGGCAACTATGCACCTTTAATTAAACAGGCAGTTTTAGCCGTTACAGGTCGCTCTTATTCAATTGGTGTGTTTAATAGCCCTTCTTCCGAAGAGCCAAAGTCAAACCCACTTGAAACACTCGTTTCTAAAGCAAAAAATCTTGGTATTAAAATAGAAGGAGAATAATTATGAAAGCAAGAATTCCAAATCAAGGCGGCGGCAGAGCCGATATGATGAGAAAGCTTCAGCAAATGCAGGAGGATATGGAACGTGTCCAGGCAGAGTGCCAAGAAGCTGAATATAGCACATCTTCAGGTGGTGGAGCAGTAGAAGTTACTGTTAATGGCTCACACGAAGTTAAATCTATTAAAATTAAGCCAGAAGTTGTTGACCCAGAAGATACAGAAATGCTTGAAGATATGCTTCTCGCAGCAATTAACGAAGCAATGCGCAAGGCAGACGAAGCTACTGAGCGTGAAATGGGCAAAGTAACTGGCGGAATGAACCTTGGTATTCCAGGACTTGGTCTTTAATCAAAATTTTTCGGAGTAAACTATGGCAGATATTGTATCACTTCAAAAGCTAATTGAAGAATTTCGCAAAATGCCCTCTGTCGGACTTAAAACGGCGGAGCGTTTTGCATATTATGTTTTAGGGCTTGACGATGTAGCTACTAAAAATTTAACCGATGCAATAACTTCTGCTCACGAAAAAATTCATACTTGTTCAGTTTGCTGTAATCTTACAGAAGACGAAAAATGCAACATTTGTAATAATCCAAAGCGTGACGCTTCAGTTATTTGTGTTGTTGAAAATCCAAGGGATATTAGTGCATTTGAGCGCACTCACGAATATAAGGGCGTTTACCACGTGCTTCACGGTGTGCTTTCGCCAATGAACGGAATTGGCCCTAACGACATTCGCATTAAAGAGCTTGTTTCTCGTCTTTCTGATGATACAGTTAATGAAGTTATTATGGCAACAAACCCAACAGCCGAGGGCGAAGCAACTGCAGTTTATATCGCAAAGCTTCTAAAGCCAATGGGAATAAAAGTTACAAGACTTGCATATGGTATGCCTGTTGGTAGTGACCTTGAATATGCTGACGAAGTTACTCTTTCAAGAGCCCTTTACGGCAGAAGTTTACTTTAATTTTACATTATTTACGGAGAAATTATGCAGAAGCAAAATAACGAAAATACAATTGCACAAAATAAAAAAGCTCTGCACGATTACTTCGTGCTTGAAACTTATGAAGCAGGCATCGAGCTTGTAGGCACTGAGGTTAAGTCACTAAGGCAGGGCAAATGCAACCTTAAAGACGCTTGGTGTAGTATTGATAATGGTGAGCTTTTTGTCAATGGAATGCATATAAGTCCTTACGACCACGGCAATATTTATAACCGTGATCCGCTTCGCAAACGCAAACTCTTAATGCACAAAAAAGAGATTATGAAGCTTTTCGGCACAACCAAGCAAGATGGTTTAACTTTAATTCCGCTTTCTGTTTATTTTAAGAATGGCAGAGCAAAGGTTAAAGTCGGTCTTTGTAAAGGTAAAAAGCTTTATGATAAGCGTGCAGTTGCCGCAAAAAAAGAAGCCAACCGAAATATCGACCGAGCAATCAAAGAACAAAACCGATAATTTAGAATTCATAATTCACAATGCATAATTAGGAATTAAAAATGGAAAATATAATAGTTGAAAAAAGCAAATCGTTTGCTTTAAGAATTATAAAACTATATAAATATCTTGATGCTAATCACAAAATCGGCGTTATCTCAACACAAATCTTAAAAAGCGGAACGAGTATTGGTGCAAATGTTAAAGAGGCTATCAGAGCGCAAAGTAAAGCTGATTTCTATGCCAAATTAAGCATATCACTTAAAGAAGCAAGCGAAACAGAATATTGGCTTGAACTTCTTTACGAAAGCGGATACATTACAAAAGAACAATTTGATAGTATCTATACCGATTGCCAAGAGTTATTAAAAATCTTAACCGCAATCATTAAAAATCAAGACAAATAATTATGAATTATGCATTATGAATTCATAATTAAATATACGGGGATGAAAGGATTTCGACGGGGGTCCTGAACCTTGGTAAGCGAGCTGTGGCGAGGCACCACAATAAAAGCTTCAAGTTTAGAAATAAACGACAACAATAAACAATTAATCGCTGCCTAACATGGCGGCTGTCTCTGTAAGAAGAACTGCGGTCTTACAAGAGGCATCGATTAGCAGTAAATGTGAATGAGTGACCGCCTTTTAGCTCATCACACATTAAAGGGCTACTAAAACACAAAGCCTGTCGTTAGGCGTTGTGTAGAGGGAATGTCAATATAGCGAATACGCTCGTAGAAAGCTTTGGGAATAGACTTTCGGACGTGGTTTCGATTACCACCATCTCCACCAAAAATGAAACACCTACTTTATGTGGGTGTTTTCTTTTTTTATTAAAATTGTTTTCTCAAAACAAATAATTCGAAGTGGTACTTCCAAAGGCGCGAATACAAACGAAGCTATTTATGGCGTGTCAAAAGCTGACTTTATATCAAAGCTTCAAATATCACTTAAAGAAACCGCCGAAACAGAATACTGGTTAAGGCTCTTAATAAAGACAGAGTATATTACCGAAGCCGAAGGTAACTCATTATTAAAAGAAAATTCTAATAGCCACTCTAAACACCGCTAAAGAGAACAAATAAAAAAGCACTCAAATGAGTGCTTTTTGTTTTATCTGCGATTTAGTTCGACTTTATCCAATTTTCACTTTTATATTGTAATGGTTCAGCTAACCAACTATTATTTGCGCGAATAACTTCACAGTCAAATCTATTCTCCCATTTAGTGCCATATATATCCGTCATACAAATTTTGCCGTTTACTCTATATAAATCGTCTGTTACTCTTTCAACATTAGTAACTGTTGCTTCCGAAAATTTTATATCGTTTCCACCAATAGCTTTGCCAACTCCGGCTCTAACTCCCGCTGAAACAACCGCTTCTCTAACCATTTTTTCATCTTTTTTCGGATTTGCTTTCTTCTGCTTTTCTTCCTTTGTAGTAGATACAACTTTAGTTTCATTAGCCGAATCAGAATTGCTCGAATCAGGCAACATAGCACCAAGTATAGCCAAAAGAATACATAATGCAAAAAATCCAACAACTAATCCTACAATGATTTTAATAATCCTTTTAATCAAGCTCTTCTTTGGCTTTGCTTGATTTGTAGCAATTGGAGCACCACAACTAACACAAAATTTGGAATCGTTATCATTTAATTTTCCACATTTTTCGCAATTCATTTTAATTCCCCCAATGTTTTATTTGTAAACTTATGAACAGGTTAATTATAATAAATGTTTAGCCTCAAAACAATACTCTGACAGCGTACTATTAAAAATATCAAAAAAATGACTACCCAAATCTTTCGAACGGGTAGTCGTTTTGTTTTATAAAATATTTCTTAACTCAAAGTAAGCTCTGTTTTTGTAACACAGAAGCAAATTAGGAATATTCCCTCAATGTCACTTTCTTTGCAAGAAATTTTGTAAATTCCGTTGCTCGGGATTTTTGCAAGTGGGTTATTCTCATACTTTTCGTTCATAACCTCAGTTCCTGCTGTTTCAATTGTTCCAACCGGTACACCATAACGCTTTATGTCATAGTGACACTTAATTCCGTTAAGTGAAAATTCGAAGCCGTAGCCTAAATCAGCCAAAACTTCCCAGCAATTTTTACCGTCAATTTTGAAGCTTGATGAAATATTACCGCCAAAGCCTAAACCATTACCAATAGATGTAGTAGTTGTGTGGCCAATTTTTTTGCTTTCACTTTTGCCAGTTAAATTGTTCTTAAACTCAAAATCTGTGTCTTTTACAAGTGTAATTCCGTCACAGTTTGCCTCAAAAACTTCTTTTCCGAATTTGTCTTTCATTACATAGCTTTGATTCATTTTGCCAGTAAAATGGAACACATATTCCTTTAATGGCTCAGTGTTATTTTCAACTTCTGCTTTTTTCTGTGGGTCAACCTTTGACTCATCAACTCTGTCGTATTGTGCAAGCTCGCTTGACGGAGTCGAAATTCCCTTTTTAAGTGAAATAATGCCGTATCCAAGTGCCGCAACACCAGCCGCACACACAATCAAAGCCACCATTTTACCATTACCATAGCCAATGTTTTCAGGGTGGCCTTTTTCGTAATTGCATTCAATTACATCGCCAACCTTCCAACCACTCTCATAAGCACCTAATTCTGCTTCATATTTTTTGCCCTCTGCTTTATAGGACACAATTACTTTATAAATTGGGTTGTTGTCAGTGTCTGCACCGTCAGTTTCTATGGACTTAATTGTTGCAGGTACTTTTATTGTATCTCCACTTGGTTTAACTAAAACAATACCACCAATAATGGCTAAAATAAGTCCAACTAAAATTAACCCCATAGCCATTCTAAGTTTTGAATACTTTTTAAGTTTGTTAAAAAAGCTCATATTTATCCCTCTTGTTAAAATGATTATAACACTATTATATCACTCTAAAATAAAAAAACAACCCAGTCAAATGACTGGGCTTTGGCGTGCCTGAAGGGATTTGAACCCCCGACCCCTTGCTTAGGAGCACGAAGCAGCATCTCTCAAAAGTATTGGAAAGAATAATACGAATGAAAAACAATAAAGGCAAAATATATGTACTTGTAATTGTATTTATCCTTGTTCCTATAATGATTTTCCTAAATATTAAATTTTACTTCTATTTGAAAAATGTCGTTACTTCCTTTATTGGTTTAGAAATACTGTTATTATCTTAGAAGCTTATTGCACTGCTTTTCGGCATTAATTATATCGTTAATCTTAAAACACAAGCAGCCACCATTGCAGTTGCCAAAAACTCTTTCTTTGCATGAAGTACATTCATTTGAATGGCATGTATTACATGAAAATGCATCTATTGTTCTTAAATAATAATTTCTGGCTTCTGAAATGTTGTTAAAATCAAGCATATTAATTTTCGTATGCTAGGATAAACCAAAGCAGCGAATAATTGTAAGATCGGGTAAGATATCAATTATGGGATTACACGAAACTGTAGGTACAAATATGTTTGTCATTGATAAGATTTCCGGATTCTTTTTAATAATTTCTGCACGTTCTTCTTTGTCCCATATACAATGAGGCATTGCGTTGCAATCAAAAAACGGAATAACTCCGATTTTTTCAAGTTCGCTAAAAAACTTCAATACGCTTGATTTCATAAGTTCAAAATAATGAAGAGGATTGGGAAGGAGATATAACAACAGGCTCTAAAGGTAAAACGATGACGCTCGGAAATAACAATTCTGCATACAAGGTTTGCATTCGTCAGAATGATATTCCATTTGGATCATGGACACTTAATTATGCTAACTATTGGGGCATTCAGTGCACATCGAACTGCTACATATAATCTCTTGCCAATAATCGGCCAATCTTGTCCGGGAAGAGAATATCATTCTTTTCCCGGCATCTTTTTAAATATGAGGAGATGAAATTTATATGAAGAAGTTAATTTGCTTGTTTATCTCTATATTCATGATTTTGATACTTCCCGGATGTTCTTTGAGATCCGCAAATAATACTAATGATGTTAAGTTGTGTAATTTGGATGATTGCATGGTTGATGATGAAGTGTTTAAGTTGTCTGAAGATGAATTACAATCAGTAGTTGCAGCAAAAATTTCAATTATGGAGTTAAGCTTGGATGCAGAAAATCTAACAAACGAAGATGTTGCTGTTTTTAATTATAGTACTGTTACAGATTTTAAGAAATCAATCATCGAAGATATTGTCAGCCACCGTTTGATAGAAGAATATTACAATTTCCTCATTGAAAAATCAGTAGTTAAGCCTGATGAAGAAATGGAGGATTTTACCGAAGCAATTCTTAGTAATGTTAAAAAAATTGCCGACAGCCATAATCAATCAACGGACGAATTTCTAAAAGACATGTATCAACTGGATACAAATGAATTTAAAAGTTACCTTTCTGAAATATGGATAAATATGAAAATTGTCTTTTCTTATTGCTGTGAGCATGATATAATATATACGGAAACAGAAATTATTGACGTGGAAAAATTGCTGAATGATTCTGATGAGTTCCAATGCTATTCAGTAAGTGATGAAATTAAAACAAAACTAATTCAATACTTTATTTTGGACGAGAAACTTCAGGAGTATATTGCAGAGATTTACAAAAATAAAATCCTTTATTATTCGGAACAGCTCACCGAGTCTTTGATCAGCACACACAATTGAAAGTCTTTTAATTTTCATTAAAGTATATTTTGAAATAGGAACTGCGATTGAAACAAAAAATTATACAAAACTTTAAAGGAGCTTGATTTATTATGTCTATTGTAAAATATAGAACAAAAGGGAACACAAGTCCAACCGGAAAACCTAGAATTTATTTTTGCTGTCACCCTGATGATTTTGAACTCTATTTTGATAAGCTTTGTAATAATATCTTTCAAACTCGAGATTGTGCAATTTTTTATACTGAAGATATGTCCCTTCCAATTAATGAAGAGGAATCGGAAATAATTATTGGAGGTAATAACCTTTTTATTATTCCTGTTACTTATAAGCTTCTTACCAGTTCTAATAGAGCCTATGATTTTGACCTCGCATTTGCACACGAAGTAGGAATACCTATTCTTCCTTTTATGATGGAATCGGGATTGGATGATTTGTATTCCAAGTCAGATAAATTTGGTAATATACAATATCTTAATCCATATAGCTTTGATTCGACAGAAATTGGTTATAAGGAAAAATTGAGCAAATTTTTAAAAGCCACTTTGTTAAGTGATACAACAATTAAACGTATACAGTCGGCATTTGATTTTTATGTTTTCTTAAGCTACAGAAAAAAGGACAGGCAATATGTCAACAAATTGATGCAACTAATCCATAAAAATCCTGAATATAGCAAAGTAGCCATTTGGTATGATGAATTCCTTACACCGTCTGAAAGTTTTACTGAAAATATTGAAAAAATGATGAATAAAAGTAAGTTATTTGTCTTATTGGTAACTCCAAATTTATTGAAGAAATCTTCTGGTAAACCAAACTTTGTAATGGGAGAGGAATATCCTGCTGCTAAAAATAAGGGTATGCCTATTTTCGCGGTTGAAATGAAGAAAACAAATAAACACAGGCTTCGAAAAAAGTTTGATGGCATACCTAAATGTATAAAGCCTCAAGATGAACAAAAATTTCGAGAGCATTTATTGATGTCATTACCAAAAATAGCAGCATCTCCTACCGATAATAGCCCTGAACAAAACTATTTAATAGGACTTGCATACCGTGATGGTATAGATGTAGAAGTGAATCGTAAGTTAGGACTTGAATTGATAACCAAAGCTGCCGAAGAAAAGCTCGAAGAGGCGATACGAGAATTAGTTAGTATGTATTATTATGGAATTGATGTATCAAAGAACTTCGATCAAGCAGTATATTGGCAAGAAAAATTGATTGATTGTTTGGAGAGCGAAAACCAAAACAAGCCTTCTATTCAAAAAAAGTTAGATATAGTGGATGCTATAAGATTTTACTGTGAAATAAAGGTAAATAGACTTTCTGATATTGATGGTGTCAAAACGATAACTAAACATTTAAATAAAGCCATTGACCTTTGTGATTCTATTCAAATAACAGATAATTATTCTGCCAGTCGTTTTATTGAAAGCCGATTAAAAACACTACGCTCACTTGCTATCGCTTATGAATATTCTAACGACTTTGACAAAGCACTGTCCACATACAATAAAGCTTTGTATGAATGGTATGAAATTGAGAAGTATGATCATGGTGTTGTTGATAACAATACTTGTCTGTCTAATCGTTGGCGAATCGCACAGATATATCACGATATTGGAATTCTCCAAAACAAAAAGGGGGATTATTTTCAAGCAGAAGAAAGTTTAAAAAAATCACTAACTATATATCAACAAATAGCGAAGGAAACTGTCGATTACATACCAAATATGATAAAGGTTTTAAACTCCATTGCAGATAATGCAAAACATTTTGATATCGAATTAGCAGATAAGCATAGCCTAATAGCAATTGATTTAAGCGAACAAC